>CAYXPD010000030.1:0-7850 GCA_964466995.1 uncultured Thermoplasmata archaeon
CTCGTTACATAGTACTATTTCGATAACTTAAATATAAGAGATGTTCATTATTTAACCAAGATGGAAAAGGAGTCGGTGGATAGGACCTCACTCTATTTTACTGGAGAACGAGAGGTATCTCTGAGAGAAGAAACTATCTCAGAGCCAGAGGGAAAAGAAGTCTTAATCGAAACGTTGTATTCAGGTGTGAGTAGAGGGACTGAACTTCTATTATATAGAAATGAGGTGGAAAACGGTATTTGTCTCGACAAAAGCTGGAACTATGAAAAAAATTCTTATAAACATGGATTCAAATACGGATATTCCTGCGTAGGGAAGATAATTTCGACAGGGGATAAAGTTCCAGAAGAGATGAAAGGAAAAGAGGTCTTCGCTTTCAACCCTCACGAAAGTCATTTTTTAGCGGATATCGATGAGCTGGTGTTGGTAGATGGAAAAATGGATGCAGAGAATTCGCTTTTTTTACCTACTCTCGAAACCGCCGTGAACTTCGCTCTTGAATCTTCTCCAGTAATTGGGGAGAGGTGTGCTATTTTCGGTCAAGGTCAAGTAGGGCTTTTGACCACTTATGTTCTAAACCACTTCCCACTCGATAAAATTGTGACCTCTGACAGGTACGAAAAAAAGAAAGATCTATCTAAAAAGATGGGTGCCGACATCGTTTTTGATTCCCACACTCCAATAGAAGATATCTTAACTCAGTGTGGTCTGAAAGAGGATGGATTCGATTTGTCTGTGGAATTGAGTGGAAATTTAGATGTGCTTCAGAAGGCAGTAGATGCGTTAGGCTTTGGAGGTAGAGTCATAATCGGTTCGTGGTACGGTAACAAAAGTGGGAAATTGAAGTTAGGAACTGACTTTCATCGTGATCAGATACGGATGAAGAGTTCTCAAGTGAGTTCGATACCGAAAGAAAGGTGCGAAAGATGGGATAAAGAAAGAAGGATTGAAACTACACTGGACTTTCTTCATAAAGAGGATTTTACGGGGCTTATCACTCATGAATACGATATCGACCAAGCTTCAAAGGCCTTTGAGAAGCTGGAAAACGAACCTGAAGAGGTCATCCAACTAATTTTCAAATATTGATAGGTGTTTATAATGTACGGGATAGGTCTTAAAAGAGATTTTAGAGCTGAACACACTTTAGACTTTGCTGGCGAGGGAGAAGCTAGTCCACATCCCCACTATTATACTCTAGAGATAGAGATCTTCGGCGAAGAACTGAATGAGAACAACTGTATGATCGATCTAGTTGAGTTCAAAAACATCATAGATAAGGTATTGAAAAGGTACGAGGGAACATTATTGAACGAACATCCCGAGTTCGATGAAAATCCAACAGTAGAAAGATTTGCCGAGGTACTGTGTAAAGACTTCGAAGAAGAAATAAAAGAGATAGATATAGATCATTTAAAATTGAAGCTTTGGGAAGGGGAGGAAGCCTTCGCTTCCTATCGCCGAGAGGTGAAGGGATGAGGATCGGTCTTATCGTTTATGATGATCTAGAAAAAGGGTCTGGAGGATACCTTTATGATAGAAAATTGGTGGAGCATCTTAGAAATTCGGGTGACAGAGTTGAGATAATCGAAGTCCCTCAAAAAGAGAGATCTCTTCAAAATATCGAACACAACTTTTCCAAGGAACTAGAGAAAAATATAGAAGATAAAGAACTCGATATCTTGATCGAGGACGAACTTTGCTTTTTATCTCTGTTTCAGTTGAACAAAAAGATAGACAATGAAGTTGAGATAATTTCTGTGATACATCATCTAAGTCATCTCGCTGAAAGGGAGAGTGAGAAGGAAGAGATGTACAAGTATTTTGAGAAGAAATATCTAGAAACGGTCGATGGATTCATCTTCAACAGTGAAGCTTCCCGAAAGGCGGTGAATGAATTAATAGGTAACAGTTCCGGGATAGTAGCTAACCCGGGGAAAGATCATTTTGACTCACCAGAAAATATCGATAAGGATTTCTCATCTTATGAGCTCAACGCTCTCTTCATAGGTAATTTTTCTCCCCACAAGTGTGTAGACGTTATTATCCGAGCTATCGCTGGAGTCGAAGATGTCCAGTTAACTCTTATCGGAGACCGATACTGGAACGAGAAGTACGGAGAAAAGATCGATAAATTAGTTTCTTCTTTAGAGGCAGAAAACAAAGTCGATATAATGGGTAGGATAAGAAGAGAAAAACTTCTAGAAGAACTCCATAAAGCGGACGTTCTAGTTCTCCCTTCACTCTACGAGGGGTTCGGCATAAGCATAATCGAAGCTTTAGGATTAGGTACTCCAGTCATCGCCACCAATAAAGGGGGTCCTTCAGAAATTATCAAAAACGGGATAGAGGGCTTTCTAGTTCCACCTAAGAATGAAGAAGCTCTCAAGGATAGATTGAAGAGACTAAGAGACGAATCCTCTACCCTGCAGGAGATGAGTGAAAGAGCTATGAAAAGATATAAAAAATTACCAACATGGTACGAGAGCATGGATAAGATTAGAAAATTTCTGTGCTCGATTTATTGTGAATAGAGAGGATATGGTGTTTAAGTATTGCAGTATACCAGTTACAACAAAGTATATAAAGGGAACTAAAATATCAGTGCCCAATGTCTAGTGACATAATAAAGGTGAAAAATCTTACTAAAAAGTATGATGGCTTGATAGCTGTAGATTCGATTTCGTTCAAGGTCAAGGAAGGTGAGATTTTTTCCTTAGTGGGTCCTAATGGAGCTGGAAAGACAACCACAGTAGAAATACTAGAATGTTTGAAGAAGCCCACCTCAGGAAATGCAAAAGTTCTAGGACATGACGTAAAAAAAGAAGATGATAAGATAAAGAAAGAAATAGGCGTGATGCCACAAGATTTCAACACATTCGAAAGATTGACCGCCAAAGAGAACATCAAATTGATGGGAGACCTGTATGGGTCTGACAATGTAAAAGAGATAATGCAGAAAGTAGGTGTCGATGAATTCAAGGATAAAAAATTTGAAGACCTCTCTGGAGGTATGAAGACTAAAGTAGGGATAGGCATGACGCTGATATCTAACGCAGATCTTCTATTCTTAGATGAACCTACTACGGGTTTAGATCCACATGCAAGAAGGGAAACCTGGAACCTGATCAAAGATCTGAAAAAGATGGGTAAAACTGTATTTCTGACCACTCATTACATGGAAGAGGTAGAGTATCTCAGTGATAGAGCTGGCATATTAATTGACGGCAGTATAGAAGTCATTGATTCTATAGAAAATTTGATAGATGAGCACGGCGGAGGGATAAAGGTAAGAGTACTAGAAGATGGAAAAGCTTTGAATATCATCAATGATAGGGCCGATGAAGTCCTAAAAGGAGAAGAAGGTACTTGGACAGGGATATTCGACAGTAAAAAAGAAGCAAGGGAAGCTTTGATAAAACTGTTCCAACTAGATTCTAAAGTCGAAGTGGAAGAGGCAGGTATGGACGAAGTATTCATTAGATTAACTGGAGGTAAGATAGATGAAGGAGGTGAACTGGTATGAAACGTGCTTTTTCTTTGTTCATATCTTTGACTAAAAATTGGCTTCGCAGTAAGACTGGAGTATTCTTTTCCATCTTGTTCCCGATAATGCTTCTGTTGATATTCAGTACTGTCTTCGGTGGTCAACAGGCAGCGGAGTACACACTTCACGTTCAGAACGATGATCTAGTCGAGGGGGAAGAAACACAACTCTCCAGTGTGTTTATTGATGCCCTTGGCTCTTCAGAATCGTTGAATGTGGTCGAAGTAGATAACTTGACCGAACATCGTGAGGAGAGAGCTTTTGGAAGTTTCAGAGCTTTGCGTATAGAAGAAGGTTTCAACGAGACTGCAATAAATAAAAGCATAGAATTGAGGACTAAAGTCATCCGAGATACTATGGAACGGGCAAACGGAGATTTCACCCTGTTCAGTATCGAGGAAAAAGTAGAGAACATCACGGATGAGCTGGATGATCAGAACGTCTCAAAAGAATTAAGAAAGAGATATGAAGAAGAGGGTTATGAACTTTCTAGTGATGAGAACATCTCTATAATCGTACTTCAAGAAGGAGATTCATGGAATCTATATGATGAAGAAAAAGGCTACGACCACGAGATAAGAGAGGAAAACGGTACTCTGAATGTATATTGGAATTTTGAAGAAGAAACATCACCGAGTGCCGAGATAACACTAATGCTCAATGAAGACGATCAAGCCGCCCCTATCATAAGGGGAAATGTTCTAGGTATAATTGATTCATTCAATTCACAGATGTTGGGTCTTGAAGAAGATGACACAGTTATAAATATCACAGAAGAAACCAGAGATGAAAGAGGATTGCAGCCTGTAGATTATTACTTGCCTGGATTCATAGCGGCCTTCATAATGAGCAATGGGGTCATCGGTGTGACTTCCAATATATCAGAGTTCAAGAGGAACGGAACTCTAAAAAGGTTGACCGCTACGCCTTTGAAGAAAAGAGATTGGATACTAGCTAATGTTGGACAACAGACAGTACTTGCCTTTGCCCTGACCGCGATAATGATACTTGTGGCGATACTTGTCTTTGGTGCTCAGGCCTACCCAGGCCCATACGCTATTGGGCTGATATTCTTAGGTGCAGTTGCCTTCTGTTCCGTCGGCATAGTTTTAGGCGGTCTCATAAAAGACGTAGAAGCTGCTAGTGGTGCTGGAAACGCCATAGCGTTCCCGATGATGTTCCTATCTGGAGCTTTCATACATGTAGAAACATTTCCCGATTATCTGCAGACGGTGGCGAGAATACTACCGCTGTATTACTTCCACCAAGGGCTCAGAGAGATAATGATCCTCCAGAATCCTTCAGATGCTTTCCTCGCTTATCTAGTTTTAGGAATCTTCGCTCTGTTCTTCATCGTACTTGCTATTAAAACTACTAGATGGAAAGACATTTAGGATGGAAAAGAAATACAGGATAGATAACATGGTCAAGTTAAGACCAGATAAAATCAACCTCGAAGAAGGTTACTCTGCACCTCCAACTATATTCAAGAATATGGGATTATACTTGAACGACATTTTTGTGAACAGAAAAGGTACAAAACTGAAGGTCAAGAAAAAGGAGAGTGGTGAGTGGTGCGTTGAACAGATTTAAAGGGTCATTTCTAAAATAAACAACACTCAAAGAAACTATTATAAATGTGTTAAGGAATACGCAAAAGGAGAAACGAGATGGAGGAGAATAAATCATTTGAATCAAATACTGTATTTGTATCATTATTTCTATTTTCGATTTTATTGACCGTTATAATACCGATCAACGTAGTTGGTAGTAATGAAGTGAGTGAAGTAAGAGAAATCAATAACGAAAATATTCCCCAAGAAGACTCTGAAGATTTTCCATCTATTGATTTTGAACGTTTAAGGCCTCTCTATTGGTTTTCTCTAGTATTAATAATGATTATTTATGGGGTTGTCATCATTAAAAGTATATTCTTACTAAAGAGAAAAATGGATAGAAAAGTTTCTAACGATTCTGAGGATGCAAAAGATCTGAAAAAAATAGAATATGAAAAAGAGAAAAGTCTGCGTAGAAGGTCTTCTTTAGTAGGTATTTTTATTATAGCTTTAGGGATTTCAGTTTACGGGGTGGCAGAGTATTTTGCTTTGGGCGAACTTTATGAAAGATTAGGTTTAGTAGTAGCTTATGTAGGCGTATTTACGGCAATCCTTAGTTATATCCCCTATAAAAAAGGGATTAAAAACAACGAAGAAAAATCATCAGATTCCAGAGGAACGAAGGTAGGCGTTTACTCTGTTACCTTAGGCATCATCGGAGGTCTGCCTTTTATATATGGTACTATTCCTTGGATCATGTATTTTGGTTCCATGATATGTGGAGTCCTTGCGATTCCAATGGGTAATTTAGCAATTAAAGAAGGTGACAAGTTGCTTGGGACTGGCGGCATCATATTGGGATGTGCTATTATTGTGCTTGTGTCATTATTTATCCTTGGGTTTTTATGACCTAGAATTTTCAATCCTCACTTTCTATCGGTTCTCCACAGAAGAATTCCTCGCTCTCTGGACAGGGCCCTCTAACGCAGGGCGCTCCGGCCTCCTCGAATATTATCGGTGCCTTTTCTTTGACCAGTTCCAACATCCTGTTCGCCATATCTCTGATTTCCCACTGCGCTCTTTTACAACATCTTAACGAGAAGAAATGCCACAGCTCTCTAGCGTTCATAGTAACTATGATATTGGTCTTTGTAGCATTGGGAAGAACAAATCTAGCATCCTCCAACGGTACGTCCTCCATCTCTTTCAATTCAGTATAGGCATGCTTGACCTCTCCCATCAATTCATCGAATTTCTTCTTAGCTTCATCGTTTTCCTCTATAGAATCAGGTATCACAGGATCAAAATCTTCTATGTTCACGTATCTCTGACTCTGCTGGCTATAGGATGCTAAGCGGTGCCTTACGAGTTGATGAGTGAGTGTCCGAGAAACGTCCTTGATCGCGAACGTGAAAGAGGCATGTTCTATCACGCTGTGGTGCCCGCTTTCCTTTATCTTTCCTAGAATCTCTTCTATCTTCCCCTCCGACATCTCTTCTTTTTCAGGCACCTCTTCACTATAGCAAGTCAACGCGGCATGTGCAGCACTCCTGTCTGGTTCCGGAGTATAGTTTATCAATTCTACCTTCATTTTACACCTCAAAACAATCCTGATATCGTACCATCTTCATCTATATCGATGTCCTTAGCTGCGGGATGTGATGGAAGTCCAGGCATAGTAGTTATATCGCCTGCCATAGGTATCAAAAATCCAGCTCCAGAATTAACTCTTACCTTCCTGACTTTCACCTTGAAATCTTTCGGTCTTCCCCTCAACTTCCTATCATCAGATAAAGAATAATGTGTCTTCGACATGCAGATAGGTAGATCGGCTAGATCATGCTTTTTTATACGTCTAAGGTCCTTCTTGGCCTGTGGTGTGAACACCACATCATCCGCTCCGTATATCTTTGTTGCGATATCTCTGATCTTCTCCTCGGGCTCTTCTTTGAGCGAATAGAGAGGTCGGAAATTACTCTGCTTTTTATCGCAGACCTCCTTTACCTCTTCTGCCAGTTCTATCCCTCCTTCACCGCCTTCCTGGTAAACTTCTGTTACAGCATAGGGAACTTCTATATTTTCACACAATTCTTTGAGATAATCTATTTCTTTTTGAGTGTCTGAAGGAAATCTGTTTATTGCGACTACCACAGGAACACCGAACATCTGGATGTTTTTGAGATGCTTATCGAGATTCGGTAGTCCTTCTTTCATCGCCTCTAGGTTCTCTTCCTCTAAATTTTTCCTCGAGACACCGCCCTGTCGCTTCAATGCTCTCACTGTAGCGACCATCACTGCAACATCTGGTTCAAGATCTCCCTCACGACAGACTATGTTGAAGAATTTTTCAGCACCCAAATCAGAGCCAAAACCCGCTTCAGTTACAAAATAATCGGAAATGCTCAATCCTAACTTGGTAGAAATAAGACTGCTAGTACCGTGGGCTATGTTTGCAAAAGGTCCGCCGTGGATGAATGCTGGAACGCCCTCAATGGTCTGTACCAAATTTGGTTTGATCGCGTGTTTCAAAAGAGCAGCCATGGCGCCTACTCCTCCGAACTCTCCAGCCGTTACCGGCTCTCTGTCGTAAGTATATCCGATGATGATATCTGATAATCTTTCTTTGAGATCTTCGATACCATCGGCAAGACACAAGATAGCCATGACCTCAGAACTAGCGGTTATCCCAAAAGAACTCTCGTTAGGCATACCGTCAGATGTTCCTCCTAAACCGACAACGATATTTC
>CAYXPD010000031.1:0-7789 GCA_964466995.1 uncultured Thermoplasmata archaeon
TTCATATTGTTCTAAGGTATTTTCATAGTCTATGGTATCTTGGAGAGGATTCTTGGAGAGGCAATTACTGTAACTTTCCCCGGGCCTTCTTACCAGCACTTTATTAAATACTCTATCCATGGCTTTCACAGTTTAAAAGAAGGTTCTAAAGATATAAAATTACCCGAAAACTGATCTTTAAGATTCCTAAAATTCGCCAATATATCTGTTTTACGATCCAGGATCTATAGAAAAACAAAGGATAAGAAAAGGTTTTTAGATGGGTTTAGTACGGAAGACTATCGTGATCCTCTAGATACTCCTCTTCCGCTCTCTCACGCAGTTCTGTTCTCCTTATTTTACCACTTATCGTTTTTGGGAGTTCATCGACAAACTCTATCTCCCTTGGATATTTGTAAGGTGCAGTTACTTCTTTAACGTGGTCCTGTAGCTCTTTCACCAAATCGTCGCTAGGATCATATTCGTCGTTCAATATTATGTAAGCTTTTACTATTTTTCCTCTGACTTCGTGAGGTGCACCTATCACAGCCGGTTCTTGAACAGCAGGATGTTCTTGAAGTGCGCTCTCGACTTCGAAAGGCCCGATCCTGTAACCTGAAGCTTTGATCACGTCGTCAGCTCTACCGACGAACCAGAAGTATCCGTCCTCGTCCTTGTATGCTCTGTCCCCAGTGTAATACCATCCGTCAGAGAATACGCTAGAGGTCTTCTCTTCATCTTTCCAATATTCTTTGAACAATCCTGGTGGTCTTTCAGGGTCGACCTTCAAAGCTATATGGCCGGTTTCACCCGTAGGGACCTTCTCGCCATTATCGTCGATTATGTCCACTTCATGTCCTGGGGTGGGCTTACCCATGGAACCAGGTTTGACTTCCATAGTTGGATAATTAGCTACTAAAGCAACGGATTCGGTTTGGCCATAATAGTCGTATATCCTCAACCCAGTGTAATCTTCCCACTTGTCTATTACGTCGGGGTTCAATGGTTCTCCTGCGCTCAAACAGTGCCTCAGCGAGCTGAGATCGTAACTGTCTACATCTTCATTGATCATCATCTTATATATCGTAGGAGGTACGCAGAAAGTAGTTATCTTATAATCCTGCAGTATCTTGAGAGCTTTCTTCGGGTCGAACTTTCCAGTAATGTTTTGTTGCACTACTGTCGCTCCAACGATCCACTGTCCGAACAGTTTACCCCATACAGCTTTAGCCCAACCGTTATCGGCTATCGTCCAATTGATGTCGTCTTTCCTCAGATCTTGAACGAACCTCGCAGTGACTTCATGTCCCAGTGGATAAGAATGGGTGTGCAGCACCATCTTAGGTTTTCCGGTGGTTCCAGAAGTGAAATAGATTAGTAACGGATCATCACTCTTCGTCTTTTCGACGTCATCTCTACTGAGTTCTGGAGACGAACCTTCTAAGAGTTCTTCATAATCTTTCCATCCTTCTTTGTCCTCCTCAGCGTTGACTAAAATGAAATTTTCAAGCGAGGAAAGCTCCTCTTCATCTCTAACTTCCTCGACCTTCTCATGATTGGACCAGTCTGTAACTATTGTACTTGCTTCTGACCTATTGACCCTGTACTTGATATCTTCTGAGACTGCTAGATTAGGAGTCGGTATAGGGATCACTCCAAGTTTGATCATCCCTAGGACCGCTACGTACCACTCAGGTATCCTATGGATCAGCACCATAGCTCTGTCTCCTTTTTCCATCCCCATATCCTTGAGAGTATTAGCAAACTTATTAGAAAGTTCTTTTAAGTCCTTGAAGGTATGTTTTTGGGCATTCTCTCCTGAATTATCTATCGAGATCAACGCATCCTTATCGGGCATCTCCTTTGCTCTTTCATCAACCTCATCGAAAGCGAAATTGTAGTACTCGGGAACGTCCCACTCGAACTCCTCTCTCACTTTCTCGTAATCGTACATGTTGTGTTCTTCAGACATACTAATCGGAGCGTTAACTAAACTAAAAATAGATAAATCTTTCCCATCGTATATGTAGAAAGCAATTACCATCAATCTGAATAAATATATAGGCACAATTTCAGGTTTCATATAGTCTTATTATGTATTTTTAGACTATTGACTAACAAGATATTCGACAATTTTATATATGGGCCTATCATACCACCCAATAGAATCATCTCAATGAGATAATAAATCATAGACGGGATAACATGAACGAAGCAGTTATAGTATCAGCAGTTAGAAGCCCTCAAGGAAAGTTCGGAGGAGTCTTCAAAGAACTTGAATCTGTAGATCTTGGAAGCGCAGTAATAAAGGGTCTTTTCGAAAAGATCGAGGCTAGACCCTCTGTGTCAGATGATAGGAAACTTTGTAGACCCTCGAAATTTAAAAATGTAGACAACGCTCCTGTAGAGGAAGAATACTGTGATTGGGATATGGATTGTCAATCTTTGAGCATAGATGAGGTCATCATGGGAAATGTTCTACAAGGAGGTCAGGGCCAAAACCCTGGGAGGCAGGCGAGCATAATGGCAGGTATGCCGAGAGAAGTGCCCGCCTACACGGTCAACAAAGTATGTGCGTCAGGGATGAAGGCAATCACCTTAGCGGCAGAGAAGATAGAAAATGGTAGAGCAGACGCTGTAGTAGCAGGTGGATTTGAAAATATGAGTGATGCACCCTATATCCTTCCAAACCATCGTTGGGGAGAACCAATGGCTCTTAATGCTAAAACCGAAATGAAAGATATGATGGTCCTAGACGGCCTCTATGAAAAATTCTACGATTGTCATATGGGCATTACAGCCGAGAATTTGGCAGAAGTCTATGATATCTCCCGAGAAGAGCAAGAAAGATTGAGTGTCGAGAGTCATAACAGAGCAAAGCATGCTGTAGAAAATGGAATATTTGAAGAAGAGATCGTTTCCGTTGAAGTAGGGAATGAATCAGTAGAGGAAGACGAGATACCTAGAGATACCGACCTTGAATCCGTAAAAAAACTCCCACCAGTATTCAAAGAAGACGGGACCATCACCGCGGCTACATCATCAGCTATCTCAGATGGAGCTGCTGCGATGCTGCTCACTTCTAGAGAATTTGCTGAAGATAAAGGACTAGAGATATTGGGTTCTATAGAAGAATACGCATCCGTAGGTCTAGACCCTCAGTATATGGGACTGGGATCTTCCGTTGCAATGGAAAGAATCTTCGAATCGAAAGGTTACAGTTCAGAAGATATCGACGTGGTCGAAGAAAATGAAGCCTTTGCGGCTCAAGTTCTCGCATGTATGAAAGAACACGACTCACCCAAGTACGGAGTGGGAATGAATGAAAAAGGAAGCGAGTATATAAATCCTCACGGCTCTGGAATCTCTTTAGGTCATCCTATTGGAGCTACAGGTGCTAGGATATTAGTTACATTAGTTCATGAGCTCAAAAGACAAGACTACAACCGTGGAGCTGGCAGCCTTTGTGTAGGTGGCGGGATGGGTATGGCTACGCTCATCGAAAGATGAAATAATTATCTAATTTTCAATAGACATCTTTATTAAAGATTAAAATCTGCTTAATTACGGTAGGAGGTAGTCAGATATGGATATAGATGATATAAACAAAATAGGCGTAGTTGGAGCGGGGACGATGGGTCAAGGTATTGCTCAGACAGTAGCCCAAGGCGGCTTTGAAGTATGGCTCAGAGACATCGAATCAGAATTGCTAGAGGAAGCCATAGAGTCTATCGATGATTCCCTTAAAAGACTTGTAAAAAAAGATAAGATCTCTGAAGGGCAGAAAGAGAAGATTTTAGATAATATAAATACCACATTAGAACTTGAAGAATTGAGTGAATGCGACGTGATAATAGAGGCTGTAGTGGAAGACGTTGAGATAAAAAAAGATGTATTCAGCGATCTTGACAAAATTTGCCCTCCAGAAACGATATTAGCTAGCAACACATCTACAATACCTATAACGGAATTGGCCTCCACTACGGAAAGACCAGAGAAGTTCATAGGTATGCACTTTTTCAACCCTGTTCCTCTGATGGATTTAGTAGAAGTGATACGAGGACTCGAAACAGATGAAGAGACTAAAGATCTCATCTTTTCGCTGACTGATAGAATCGGGAAAGAACCGGTAGAAGTTAAAGATTCTCCAGGTTTTGCAGTGAACCGTATGCTTATACCTATGATAAACGAAGCCGTATTTTCTCTTCATGAAAGAGTAGCTTCAAAAGAAGATATCGATAAGGTCATGAAGATGGGTGCAAATCATCCAATGGGTCCTCTCGAGTTAGCTGATATGATCGGATTAGATATCGTTTTAGAGATAATGAAAGTTCTTCATGAAGAGATGGGAGATCCCAAGTACAGACCTTGTCCACTTCTCAAAAAGATGGTTAGAGCAGGTAAGTTGGGTAAGAAATCAGGAGAAGGCTTCTACGAGTATAATTCAGGGTGATATTTATGATTGAGATCGAAGATGAAGATGAAATAACCATAGTGAAGTTCGATAATCCTCCGATGAATGCGATATGCAAGGAGATGCTTGAAGAATTGGAAGATAGTTTAGAAAAATTGAGAAAGAAGGAAACAAGGACAGTTATACTGACCGGTAAAGGCGATGCCTTCGTGGCCGGTGCTGATATAAAAGAGATGAAAGAGATGGACCCTGCTCAAGCAAGATATTTTTCCAGAAAAGGACAGAAACTTTTCAATAATCTGAGAAAACTTCCCTTTCCTGTTATAGGAGCTGTCAACGGATATGCTCTAGGTGGAGGATTGGAGCTAGCCCTTAACTGTGATTTCTTATTGGCTTCAGATGAAGCTCTGTTCGGTCAGCCTGAAGTTGGACTTGGGATAATACCTGGATTTGGAGGAACCTATAACCTTGCAGAGTCTATCAGTCCTGCCAAAGCTAAAGAATTGATATTTACGGGTAAGAAGATCGATGCCGGTCAGGCTGAAAAATGGGGTATAGTCAATAGAGTTGTTAAGTCAGAAAAATTGATGGACGAAGCTCAAGAGATAGCAGAAGAGATCGTGAATAACAGTCCGATAGCTATCGCAAAAGCAAAGAAGGCCATAAACCAGGGAAGAAAGAAATCTAGAGAAGGAGCTCTCAGGACAGAAAGTGATAGGTTCGAAGAGTGTTTTCAGTTCTCAGATAGCGAAGAGGGTATGGAAGCTTTCCTAGAAGAAAGAAAACCAGATTTCTGATTAAAAAACCATTCAAACTACTTTAATATAAAATAAATTAAAAAAGTAACTCCTTCCAAAAGGATAGACTATATTCTACCCTGCGAAAAGAGAGGTTTTTGGATCGGGTCCTTTAAAACAAAGACCCGAGTCCTTCTGCTGCTTCTTCTTTTTCTTTTTCTTCGTCTCTTTCTTCCTCTTCTTCTTCGGCTTCTTCTTCAGCTTCTTCAGCTTCTTCTTCGGTTGGTTCTGGAGCGGCGGCTCCGCCGGAAGGCATAGCGAATCCTTCCTCGATCGCCTCATCGATATCGACGTCCTCTAGACTTGCAGTCAGTGCTTTTACTCTTGCTTCGTCTACCTCTAAACCTGCAGCTTCTAGAACGTCACTTATACCTTCTTCCGTTATCTCCTTACCTGCCGAATGAAGCAGCATAGCGCTGTACACGTATTCCATATTTTATACCTCCTTTGAATAGTATATTTCATTCTTCCTTTTCATTATCTTCTTCATCTTCCTCTTCCTCATCTTCTTGATCTTCATCTTGGACATCTCCCGCTTCTTCTTCCTCGGAATCACTTTCTTCTTCGTGATCTTCTTCTTCATCTTCTTCATCTGTTCGTTCCTCTTCGATGCCTAGTTTTTCTTTCAATCCCTCATCTAATGCTTCAGTGTCTAATTTGGAAGCTAGAGCCATCATGTTATTAGAGACTTGAGAGAGTATAGGTCGTATCGTCTCCTCGTTTATTATATCCGTATTGAAAGCGAGACTCATAGCGTCATTACTAGACTTTGATACCAAGGTTGTGATATTCTCCCTTGTCGGATAGGATATACCCACTGAAAGCGCGAATGCTGAGGCAGCTGAGTCCTTGAGATCCTCAACAAATTCAGATGGATCGATATCTAGATCTTCTCTATCATAAAGTATACCGTCCTCGTAAACGGACCTCAGGTCGAGCCCTACGGTGATCGGATTTATCTCCAGCCTGCGAAGCATCGTCGCAAGTTGTGGGTTTATAGTTTCTCCTTCTTCTACTACCGTTGTTGTTTTATTTATCATGACTTTTCCACTTTTGATAGAAGCTGGAATACCCACATTTTGTAGGTCTCCAACTATCGGCCCCGGCTTGAAAGGTGTCTCTCCCTCTTCCACTTTTACATCTTCTGGAGCTGTTTCTCCTCCGCTTGCTGGAGCTTTGGTTTTGGTCTTTTCCATCCGATTGAACAATTTAAAAGGATTAAGATCAGTCATCACCAAGGCTATTTGGCCTTGTATGGAATCCTCTAATTCTTCCAAATTCTCTCTATCTTCTTCAGCTCTCTCGATAGCTTTTTCGATAAAAGTATTTTTAGATGATCTGATCGTAGCTACGTCTCTGAGTTTAGCTCTCATCTGCTGCATCTGGCGAGCAGGAATACCTTCTATATTCACCACTCCGATTACGGGTGAAGACTGCAGCATCTTCGTCAATTGGTCGACTTCTTCTTTTTTCCAGTTGGGAACATCTTCGCTCATCTTATATCCCTCACATTATCCTTATCGCGGGTCCCATCGTCGTTTTTACGTAAACACTTGCTATGTTGATCTCCCTTCTATCGAGATTCTGTATTATTCTTCTCATAACTGTATCTATGTTGTCCGCTATTTCCTCTTCGTCGAGTTTGACTGTCCCCACGGGTGCATGAAAAGTTCTTCTATCTCCAGACCTCACGTGAACGGTACCTTTCAATGATTTTACAACGTCTTCTATATCATCATCTGGTGTGATCGGATTCGGCATCTTGCCCTGGGGACCAAGTATAGAACCCAGTTCTCTCCCTATCACTGGCATGATAGATGGTTCGGCAAGAAAAAACTGGTGTTCTTCAGCTATTTTCCTAGCTCTTCTTTTATCGTCTGATAGATCTTCGATCTCATCTGGTTCCATAACTGTATCAGCGACATCACTTGCCTGTAGTGCGAGTTCACCGCTTCCAAAAACGCCTACTTTTATCTCTTTCCCCCTTCCGTGTGGTAAAACAATTTCTTCATCAATCCTGTTCTCTGGTTGAGAAAGATCTATATCTCTAAGATTGATAGCTAACTCCACACTTTCCTCGAATTCTCTATCGGGAGCTTCCTCAAGAGCTCTTTTTACTCCTTCTAGTGTCTCATCATCTGCCACGTTAATACCTCCTGTAGTAGTGACGGTCCCTGAGATGCAACTCAGGAAGTAGACCTCCTACAGGTCTGTCCTTTCACAACTGCAGTTTGTATATAAAAGTTTTGGACAGGGTCATCACAAAAATAGCTTGAATTGAAAAAAAGAAAAAATGTTGGGAAAGTGTTTTCAAGCTTCAATCACTTGTTTTGTATGAACTTAGACACGTACGGGCTGACTCCCGGCTTATCTCTTCTAAAATGACCGGATGGATTTCCGTTCAATAGTTCTTCGAACCATGCTTCGTGCTCGATCTCTTCGTGAAGTATAGCTGCGGAAAGTTCATACGTTCTTGGATCTTTTCCTTGCGTCATTTTGCAGATCTCTGTGTAGACACCAACTGCGCATCTCTCCGCGCCGAGCAGAACTTCCAATATATTCTCTATGGTTGGATCATCTGGAAGTTTTGCATCTTCAC
>CAYXPD010000032.1:0-7747 GCA_964466995.1 uncultured Thermoplasmata archaeon
GGACGGTGAACAGGCAACATCTCACTGCGATCTCGAAGATCTTGAAACATGTCTAAAAAGATTTTTTTAGATCGGTAAAAATCATGTTGAACAACTTTTTAAAGCCCCGTCTAAATGCTTAATCGATATCATGGCAGAGAGAAGCGAAGAGGAGCAGGAAGAACAAAACGAGGAAGATGAGAAAGACCTGAGAGAGAAGATCCGTGAGCGGATGGAAGAGAGAAAAGAAGAGATGGCCCAGAGAGGTGCACCAGGAGAACGAGGAGAATCTAGAGGACAGAACCCGATGGCTCAGATGATGCAGGGAATGATGGGTGGAAGAGGTAGAAGATCTCCTTCAAGAGGCGGTCCAGGTGGTCAGGAAGAATTGGTTAGAGAGATAAAGAAACTTAGGGATGAGCTAAAAGGGATCAAAGAAGAGCTTCAGGGAATTAAAGAAGAACTGTAGAAACTTCCGCCTGACGAAATATTTTTAATCTATGAGTTTTATAATGTCTTGAGGTAAGAGGTCAGGTGATAATATGGCAGGCTTAGAATTGAGTAGTCCTGAATTTTCCCACGGAGAAACGATCCCTAGAAAGTACGGATACACTGAAAAAAACGTCAATCCGCCTTTAGAGATAAGCGGTATCCCGGAAGGAACTGAATCTTTAGCTCTGGTGATGGACGATCCCGATGCGGTCAAACCTGCAGGAAAAGTCTGGGATCACTGGGTGGTTTGGAATATAGAACCTAACACCAGCCAGATCGGAGAGGACGAAGTCCCACCTGGAACGGTGGAAGGAAATAACGATTACGGCGAAAGAGGTTATGGAGGTCCAAACCCTCCGGACAGAGAGCATACTTACAAGTTCAAACTATATGCTCTTGATACCACTATCGATCTACCGCCTAAATCCACGAAAGATGAACTCGAGAAAGAGATGGAAGGACACATCATAGAAAAGACCGTTCTCGAAGGAACCTACGCACCGTAAACACAAAAACTTTTCATTTTTCCTCATTATTTAACCTTTCTATACTATCTACGAAGTCTCTCACCTTATCTTCGAATTCCTCCTCTCTGATTTCATCTTCCGAGACTTCAAGAGTTTCAACTGGTTTTTTACCCGACAAATTTTCCATCTCATCAAAGGTTTTCTCACCACCGGTCCCGCCGTGCGTGCAGAAAAAGCTTACTCGCTCAAAATCCCGCTTTCTTTCATCTATATAGGTCCTTACGGCGGGAGTCAATTTACCTGCCCACACAGGTGTACCTATGATAAAATGCTCATGTTTTGTCGATCCGGTCCCTTCATTGTGGATCTCTGTCTTTTTTTCTCTCCAAGCATCCCATCCCCCCTTCAAGAAGCCGAATGAACCTGATCTGTCTTTTTTATCGAATATCTGTTTTTTACCGCAATCCAACATTTCAGCTATCCTGCGCCCTACTTTCTTGGTGTTTTTCGTTCTTGAATAGTACACGACTAGATAATCCATAAAACCATCATATGAATTTATATTTTTAATTCTTTCGAACTTCAAATTAGATTTAATCGTAAACGTAATTAGTTTATTTCACCTTTCTACTTTTAAAGAATAAAGATGATAGGCGGCAGAACAGAGTCTCTAGGAAAAAGAAAAAAGGCGGACAAAAAAATACTTTTTACTTTCAAGATATTGATAATTATAGTTCTTGCTTTTTCTATATTCAATTTGGTGATAAGAGGTAGATTAGGTCTTCTAACATTTATAAATTTGCTATTTAATGGATTGACCGTAAGTTTTTTCTTTACTGGATTGATCTCCTGGTATCATTATGGGAAGGATCATATCTTAGGATACTGGAAACTCTTAGTTTATTTAGTGGTCATATTTGCTGTCATATCTGCTGTTTTCATATCTGCTCTCTTTATCCATTATAGAGGACTAGATGTGCAAATATTCGGGGTTAGTATCGCATTTAGGTTATGGACGTTCATTTTGGGATTTGTTACTTCAGTGCTAGGATTGATTTTTGGTTATCTTATCTTCTTGGTTGTGGGTTTCGGAGCGATAGGAGTTTTGACCGCCTCCCTTAGAAGGCACGCACCTTCGTTGTTTGAATACATTAAAAATCTAACTAAGAACACTTCTCAGAAGATGAAAGATCAAAATATTTATAGATACTTATCTAGCAAAGCCGTTAGCTGGATTTTCGATATACCTACTTATCTTGAAACCAATACTTTGAAGATAAAAAGACCTGAAAGTGAGACTACATTTCCTAAAAATAAATTTAAGAAGGCTCTAGTTTGGGAGATATTTTTCTGTATAATACTGGCAATTAATATAAGTTTGAACCCCATATTGCTGCAACATTTTTCCCTAAACCAACTGCTCGGGATAACCTCTAGTATAGCCGTTTTCACTCCGCTAATCGTACTCCCCTGGTTCGTCTACTTGAAATTAGAAGTTGAGATAGAGGCTCCCGCAAAGAATTTTAGGCTTTATGAGGGTGTTAAGAGCAGGGTTTTGAGTCTTTTTGTTGCTCTAGGCACTTTGATAACTTTCGTGAGACTATCTTTAGAGAGGATAGACCCGAAAGTCTTTTTAATTTCCTTTTCTGGATATTTACTTGGCATTCTTATATTGACTGTGCTGTTCACGTTTGTCTATTTCAATCATTTCTGGGAAGACCTTGTCAAAGATATCTATTCTGAATATAAAAGAAGGTTTCAGAGCTAATCTATCTTTTTGTCCATTCAATGGCTTTTGTTTTTAGCTTTTACCACTGCTACTGTCGCCTCTGTATGTTTTATCACCCTGTCAGTCGTGCTTCCTATGAATAGAGAGGAGAGGCCTGATCTGCCGTGAGAACACATGTAGATTATGTCACCAGCGTCCGCGAGTTTTGTTATCTCTTCATAAGGTTCCCCTTCTTCTATCCTAGTCTTCACAGAAACTCCTAACTCATCTCCCATCTTTTGGACTTCTTTTAAAACCTTTTCACCTTCTTTTTTGCGATGCTCCCTCAATATATCCATAGTTTCTTTCCCCACGTCTTCAAACCTGTGAGCCGCCATCCCAGACATTGTATCCGGAGTTAAAACGTAAACGGCTACTGCTGGGATGTCATAAGCTTTTGCAGCCTTCAAACCCTTTTTTACACCGACGAGTGAGAGATCAGAGCCGTCGGTCGGTAAGATTACTTTTCCGTACATATTATCTATAACGGGTCAAGTGATAATTAAATTCTTATGTCGCGAGCGGGTTCGAGACAAAACTTAATAAAAACATTTTAAGCTCATCTTCTCAGATGAAGAGATTTGAGGATCGATTTATCAAGTTGAAACGTGACAAAAGATGGATCATCTTATTGATCCTAGTGATCTCTATCTTTATAGGATACGTTGCCAGGATGTCTATCTCTGTAGCTCTCCCTTTCATCTCAAGAGAATTCGCCTGGGATATAGAACAGCAGGGGAGTTTGGGAGGGATCCTGTTGGGCATTTTCTTGCTGGGTTATGGGATCTCAAACATAATCTTCAGCAAATACATCGATATTTACGGCAGCAAACTTATGCTGTCTTTTTCTATATTGCTTTGGTCTTTGTCTTTACTGTTCGGTGCTGTGATCCCTAATTATTACGTGATATTGTCGTCAAGATTTCTGCTAGGGATCTCTCAAGGTGTACTTTTCCCGATCGCCAGTAAGATAACTTCTAGCTGGTTTTCTCCTAGCGAAAGAGCAAAGGCGAACTCGATCTTTGTCAGCGGTGGTCCATGGGCTGTATTGTTTACTCCTGTAATATTGACTCCAGTCATAACTAGAACTAGTTGGGAATTCTCTTTTTTCATTGTATTCTTGATGGGGCTTTTACTACTAGTTCCGGTTATATTTTTCATCACTAGTGATCCAAAAGATATCAAGAGCGAAAGGATCGAGAAACAAGAACTGGCTTACTCGGGAATTTTGAGGAATAGACAATTCCAGATCTTGTTGATAGGATATACTTTGATGTCTTCCGTGTGGTGGGGTCTTAGTCTATGGCTACCAACTTACCTTGTTGAAGCTAAAGATTTAGAACTAGGTCAGATCTCTTACGGTGCTAGCCTTCCTTATATAGGAGCTATAACTGGCATGTATCTAGGTTCTTACGTGAGTGATAGGTTGGGCAAAAGAAAGGAATTGATCTTAGTTGCGCTTCTATCGGGAGGTCTGTTCATCCTGATACTCTCATTGTCAGGATTGATGAATATATATGTGGTCATCTTCCTTCTGGTGATGGTATTTTTCACTGGACAGATGGCACCCCCTCTTTATTTCACCATTCTCCAAGGCAGAATAAGTTCTCAGAAGATGGGCTCAGCCACCGGTCTGATGAACGGTATAGGTAATGGATTCGGGATAATCGGTCCGTTAGCCGTTGGTATCATAGTCGCTATCACCGGCTCTTACGATATGGGCTTCGTTTCTCTCGGTATAATGTTGGTCATAGGTGGTTCTTCTCTCTTGTTGTATGAGGAAGATACATTTTAGTTATATGAGGAAAAGTTATTTGGTAGGTACTTCTTATATTAATAGGAAAGAAAATTTTGATAAACATGGTAAAGATGATAAGCAAAAAATTTACTGTAGTCGCGATCGTTCTATTAATCTTATTTTCATTTGGTGGGTTAGCAACTGTTGAAGGAACAGCTGACACATCTGAACAAGGTGAATTTCCTTATCCTGGTGATCCGTGGGCCTGGGAGATGATCGGAACACAGTATGCTCATCAACTG
Source organism: uncultured Thermoplasmata archaeon (assembly GCA_964466995.1). GTDB lineage: Archaea > Thermoplasmatota > Thermoplasmata > Halarchaeoplasmatales > Halarchaeoplasmataceae > Natronoplasma. The sequence goes on from CAYXPD010000032.1 coordinate 4,747, forward strand.
GGAGAATACGGTGATGGAGTTCGTGTTGCGATTTTAGATACTGGTATAGATTACAATCATCCTGACCTAGAAGACAAGATGTGGGAAGGCACAGGATATGATTTCGTGAATGATGATGAAGACCCGATGGATGAAGACGGTCATGGAACGCATGTAGCGGGAATAGTTTCTAGCATCGCTCCTGAAGCCGAACTCATGGCGCTGAAAGTTATAGAAGAGGAAGGAGGACGATGGCAGGAGGTAAGTCAAGCCATCCGTTTCGCCAGAAACAATGGAGCGGATATAATCTCCATGAGTTTTGGAGGAGAGAGATCCCCTCTTGCCGAGGCTATCCGTATACAGATAAATTTTGCATATACAAGGGATGATATCTTATTAACAGCTGCAGCAGGTAACGATGATACAGATGATCAATATTATCCCGCAGCTTATGAGAACGTAGCGGCGATTTCTGCGGTAGATGAAAATAAAGACAAAGCTCATTACAGCAATTATGGGGATTGGATAGAGATGGCGGCTCCGGGAGGAGATACCGAAAGACCTGTGTTCTCGACGATCCTTGATGGGTCTTATGGTAACAAGATGGGAACCTCCATGGCCTGTCCTTTCGTTACAGGGGTTGCAGCACTGAGGATGGGCGCAAGACCCGAAGAGAGCAATGATGAAGTGGAGGAAGTTCTGCGGGAAACTGCTATTGATATAGGTGATGAATATTATTACGGGCATGGTCTAGTCAACGCTTACTTGGCTGCTGGAGGTGAAGTTCCAACACCTCCACAGAATGTAGCTCAATACACTGGTGATTCAGTTGTAGATCTAGAATGGGATGAGCCTTGGGAAGAAGGATCATCATCTATTGATGGTTATCGGATTTATAGAGGAAAAACGGGCGAGGAAAAGGAAAATATAGACGGTGTGGGACCTGGACAGGTAAGTTACGAGGATACCGATGTCGAAAATGAGGTTAACTATGGCTATTATGTCACGGCTTTCAATGATGAAGGAGAAAGTTTCAAAAGTGATACAGTATGGGCCACACCCCGTGAGGAACCGGTCGTTCCCGGCCAACCAAGAAACGTCAAGGCTGATCTTTTAAGTGATGGGATAGAGATAAGTTGGGATGCACCCTTTGATGACGGCAGTTCTCCTATTACCTCTTATGTGATATATAGAGAAGAGGAAGGCGGTGAGAAAGAATTACTGGAAGAAGTTGATGGTGAGACCTTCGCTTATTTTGACGAGACCATCCGTTCAGATACTGAATACAGGTATTCGGTCAGCGCGATAAACGAAGAGGGTGAAGGCGAACAAGCTACGACTGATTGGTTAGAAGTACCTGAAGGCCATGTACCTGATCCTCCAGATAATGGAATTGGCGGGATCTTACCTGAGTGGATTGTTGAGAGAGATATACCTCTCGTTCCTGTTATCATTGTGCTCTCTGGAGTTTTGCTCTTTCTCATTTTTGCAGCCGCTTTATATAGAAAAAAGCATGAGAGGTACTAGAAGCGTCTATTTGTTCGAATTCTGTTAAATAAACTATATATTACTCACTCTACTAATTATTAATCGGAAACTATGTCACGTAAAAGTGCAAGATGGGCATTGATGGTATCTTTCATTACAGTTCTATTGATATTTTCTGTTCTTTCAGCAGGTGCTAGCCATCCTTTGTCCTACGAACAGAATGATGACGAAAACGGTCCTCCTGACATAGATCCGCCCATTCCGGGGAGGATAGGCCGTTTTGATGGTACAGAGGGTGATTTTGTCTCCTTCGAAATAATAGATGATGGTATATCAGATCATTTTTTAGATGATGGCCCGGAAATATTTGAAAAAATCGTGATAGAAGATTTGGGAATGTATAGAAATCGAGACATTGGTCATAGGTACGAAATAAAAGGAAATGGTGTGGAGATCCAGATTTATGATAGTTCCACACCCTTGATCAAAGTAGACGTTGAACCTATCGAATCTGAAAGAGAAGTAAGTTTCAAATTGGGTGATATGGAAATCCTAGACGATCGAAGAGGACAATCAGAAATAGGACCTTTCCAGATGGAATTCCAAGGATACTCTGGAAGTTTGATGTCAGTCGACCATGAAGACCTACCAGCAGAAGCAGACGGAGAATATATAAATTACACAATCCAGGATAGAAAAACCTTCATATTTAGGATGGAAAGAAATGATTTTGAAGAAGAGATGATCGAATTCATAAGAGACGGTATCTCTCAAGCGAAAGTTGGAGGTGAATACAGGATTGTATCTGACGATGACACTGGATATCAGCAAATGGCTATATCATACAGAGATTTAGATATCCAGGCGAATATGAAAGGCGAAAATACACTTGAGATGATGGTGTCTTCTGAAACATTAGGTACAGAGGGAACTATCTTAGTTTTAGAGATATCTTCCACTGTGATGGATATATCTACTCAAGAAGACGTAAGAATAGACTTTAATGAAGAGAAAGCTTCGCTAGCGGAAAACTATGATGACCTTGAAGGATCTGATGAGCCTTCCTATTTAGTTGAAGTTGGAGAGGAAGATGCCTACATATTTGTAAACGTTCCTCATTTTTCAACTAACACCATTACTATCCAGCCATTTGTTGAGATACCGGAGGAGTTCTTAGGCTCTCTTATATATTACATCCCCGCAGCGGCAGCATCAATAGGGATAGTAATATCTGGACTAATCTATCGGAAGCACAGTAAAAAACAATAAAAATGGAGAGTACCGATGTTTCTCCGAGTCATTGAGAAAATAAAGGAGAATAAAATATTGCCCTCATCACCTTCCGAAAAGACTAAAAAGATTTACTCCTTTTAAATATAAAGGTCGATCACATGTCATTAACCGTGGTATATAATTTGAGTTTCGCGTTCTTAACCATTTTAGCTCTTGCCCTCTTCATCATCTCGATACTGGCCTATAAACGTTCTAAAAAAATAAAATTACTGATGGTGTCTTTTGCATTCCTTCTGTTTTT
>CAYXPD010000033.1:0-7511 GCA_964466995.1 uncultured Thermoplasmata archaeon
ATATCAACAAATTTACTCAACCTAGAATGTAATCCGATTATCGCTACAATTGCCCCAAAAATTGGTAGCCACCAACCTTGGCTACCAATGTAAATAAGAGAAGGACTCAGCGAGGCTAAAATTAACAAGATGGAAAGGATACCTATACGGGTATTAAAAATTAACTTCTCTTCCAGTATCTTATCACCTCGTTTAGCCCCGCTTCTAAAGGTTCGTTTGGATTCCAATCAACGACTATACTGTATTTCCATAACTTTTCGAGGATCACTTCTCTTTCTATGGAAGATAATTTTTCGGCTAGAACATTATGATCATCTATAATCTTCTTCTCGATATCTATTGGATTTGGTGAGATTACCATCACGTTGTATTCCTTCATGCAAATATCGACGATGGTCTCACTGATCTTTTCTGAGATCAAGGGAGAAATGAATATTATCATGCTTCGCTCGGGAAAAAATCTTCCTATAATCCATTCAGTATCCTTCAACTTCCAAATCCCTCCCTCTTTTACACCACTCAATTTTTCCATTATCCTATAAAAATGATCTCTACCGAAATCAGGATACAACCAATCTAAGAAATCGCCTAAAACAATCAAGCCTACTCTATTTCGGTCCGCGAGTATAGAAGATGCTAGAGTTCCGGCAGCTTGGATTGAGGCTTCTATAGTATTATTTTCTTCCCCTCCTATATTGCTCCTTCCGTGGGCATCTACTACAATTATCACGTCTCCAGATTGCTCCCCTATGTATTCATTACTAACCGGTTCAAGATATCTAGCTGTGGCCTTCCAGTTTATCCTCTTTCTCTCGTCCTCAGGTCTATATTCTCTCAATGAAAAAAATTCGCTTCCAAGACCCATGTTTTGAGATTTCACGTTTCCTATCCAATTCTTGGTGTAAAGTGGTCTAATATTGACACTTTCCATCTTCTGTATCGAGGGAAGAACGAATATAGTAAGGATCTTTTCACTAGTCCATTCTTCTACGTTCAGGTTTAGAGGATCTCGATACCTCAGTTTTATTGGTCCAATCTCTGTCTTTCCTCTTTTTTTGCAAGAAATTTTATATCGAATCCTTTTTTCATCATTTTCTCCGAGTTTTAAGATTTGATGATTAGAGCCCTGAACTACCCGAGCCCCAGATGGAACGATGTCAAACACCTCAAGATATTTAATCGCTTTACCGTGATTCTTTATAGAAAGATCTATCCAAAGTTCGTCTCCTTCATATACACTCATTCTTTCCGTTTTTCTCTGTACTTTCAGTCTAATATCATCTGTGATCATACCTCTATTTCCGAAGGCTAATAAAGAAAAATTACATATAGCTAACATTAAGAAAACCCAGCTATCGATTATTATTCCAATGAAGATTGTTAAGATGGTCAGAGTCATTAAAATGAGATTGGTATTAGATTTCATCTATCACTTTCCCTCCCAACGGGATATTCTCTCGATCACATCTTCTATTTTTTTTCTATAAGCCTTTCCTTTTTCCTTTGATTGTTGTGCTTGTTCAGTTTCGAAATGCAATGTATATTCGTCTTTTTTTCGAATTACATTACCGGTTTTAATTCTCTTACTGTTCATTAAAAAATCAGAGATTATCTCATCATCGATCATTTTTCTTAGTGTAGACGGATTTTTGAATAGATAATCTAAATCTTCTTCAGATAAAGATTTCATATCTTTTATCTTCTCTATAAATACTTCTCTGATTCGTTTCTCTACCAAAACCTGACTCAATAACTTTCCATTTAGTGCTCTTTCTACAAGACTAGAAGTTCTTTTTAACGGAAGATTTATTTTTTTATTTCTTCCTTTTATTCTACCCCACCCATTTATTTTTTTGACTTCTTTACGTGCTTTATATATCAATCCAATAGAAACCCAAGCTATCAGTGCTAAGCCGATGAGATGCTTTAAATAACTTGTAGTGAAGAATATCATGATCGATAACATTCCCAAAACTACAAAGAAAAAAGCATAAAAATGCAATTCGGGTTGACCGATAGGGTTTCCTCCATCTAGCCATTCCGGCTTTAGGTCTACTCTTTCTACAGTTATGTCCTCTTCTCCCTTCGTCATAACAATCCCTCTTTCAATTTTTCTAGATGCTGAAGGGCTCTATCTCGCTTATTTTCCCCAAGTTGATGAGGGCTGTATCTAGCTTCTTCGAAAAGATAGGTGATATCTGAGATAACTTCTTCTTGAACCGGTATCTTCTTGATAGTTTCATCTTTAAACTCACGAGGCGTTTTAAAATCGTCGTTTTGTGCTCCACTCGTTTCAAGGATATGACTCATTTCCCGATAACATCTGATTATAGTGGACCTTATTTCTTCGCCCTCATGCAACTCATCGATCGCTTTATCGAGTGTAGATGACAAAGATTCCTCTATTTCATCCTCTTTTTTCTTTTCCTCTATTTTTGCTCCATTTATAGGGTCGATAGTAGAGTACTTTTCTTCATTTTTATCCTTTCCACTGAAAATTTTCAGATAAAGACTATAAGCTAAAACCGATCCCGACAAAAAGATCAACAAAAGAAATCCCAAATCTATGATGAAGGGTAGAGATGGAAAATTTGTAGGTGGGGAAAAACTGAAATTTGCTCCTACCGATAGGAGGGCGGCAGGATAGGTAAATATTAAAACAGCACCAAAAAAGGAAAGAATCCAAAAACCTAATAGCATAAGGCCTGTAAGCATACTAATACTATCTTTATCGTAGAGAACATAAGATGTATATATAATCGGGAATGAGATTAGGATGAGGATAAATATCAATAACGTGCTTTCATAAGTACGTTCTTCAAAAAGAGGTTCTGTATCTACACCCCCATCAATATTCATAAGATTTCCAACTACCCAAGAAGAGAGTAGAACGATCAATATTGAAAAAATCACTAGCTTCCTAGTTTTTTGATTTGCCATCAATACTTTAAATTATAAAAACCGGGTATTATACGTTTCCATCCAATTCCTTACTGCTAGGGTATTTTATCGAAAGTTTATGAACAGAACAATACCTTTTTGTAAAAAGAGGTTTTTTAATAAAATAGGTGAGAGGTTTGTCCAAATACAAGATTATATTCCATCTTCATGATGAGGAAAAAATAATCACAGCTATCTCTAACATTATCAATCTAATAAAAGACCTAGGAATAGAAAATTTGGACATCGAATTACTGATGAACGGTACCGGGGTGAAGATGATGTTGGAAGATGGAGAGTATGATAAAAAGGTAGATTATCTTTCCAATAAAGGAATAGTTCTTTGTGTATGTTCTAATAGTTTAGAAGCACTGAATCTTACAGAAGACGATCTGATTGGGGAAACAAAGATGGTGCCTTCAGGAGTTGGAGAGTTGGTTAAAAAGCAGAATAATGGTTGGGACTATATAAAAATATAGAGGGATATGATGGGAAAAAAATATGATCTTACTATATTACAGATGAACGATAGTCATGCTTACTTAGACTTACATGACGAATATTTTTGGAAAGACGGAGAACAGACATATAGAAAAGTTGGGGGCTATGGTAGGATAACTGCCTATTTAGATAAAGTCAGGGAAGAAAATCCAGGTTCTGTAATAGCTTTAGATAATGGAGATACTATACATGGAACTTATCCGGTGGTTAAGAGTAAGGGTGAAGTGATGATCCCCATCTTAAATAGGATGGGTTTTGATGCCTGGACTGCCCACTGGGATTTTGCTTACGGGCCAGAACATCTTCTCGATTTCGCAGAAAAGTTAGATTATCCCTTATTAGCGATAAATTGTTATTATGAGGAAGACGACGAATTGGTATTTGAGCCGTACAAGGTAGTAAAGAAAAAAGGAATTAAAGTCGGATTGATAGGCGTAGCTGCCACGATTGTCGACAAAACGATGCCCGATCATTTTAACGAGGATATCTATTTTACTCTAGGAAGCGAGGAGTTACCTAATTACATTCAAGAATTAAAAGAAAAAAGGGACGTAGATTTAATAGTTGTCTTTGCACATCTTGGTTATCCACAGGAATTAAAACTGGCGAAAGAAGTTGATGGGATCGATGTTTTTGTGAGTGGACACACTCACAATAGACTTTACGAGCCAGTAGAAGTTAACGATACCATAGTGATGCAATCTGGATGTCATGGCTCATTCATGGGAAGACTAGATCTGGAGATTGAAGAAGGAGATATAAAAGGGCACAAACATGAGCTTGTAGAGATTAGCGAATCTATAGAACCTGATAGGGAAGTTCAGGAGATGGTCGACGAAGCGAAGAATCCTCATAAAGAGATTTTGGATGAAGTCGTAGGTAAGACGGAGATAGGTCTCGCTAGAGATAGAGTGATGGAGACGACGATGGACAATCTATTGTTGAAAGCGATGATAGATGTGAGTGAAGCGGATATGGCCTTTTCCAATGGCTGGCGGTATGGCTCTCCTATTCCACCTGGAAAGATAACAGCCGAAGACTTGTGGAAAATAATACCTGTAAACCCTCCGGTTTCTAAATGTGAAATAACTGGACAGGGATTGTGGGATATGATGGAAAAAGATCTCGAATTGACTTTTTCAAAGAACTCTTACAATCAGATGGGAGGTTATGTCAAAAGATGTTACGGCATAAATGTATATTTCAAAGTTGAGAATCCTAAAGGGAAGAGGATACAGGAATTTTTTGTCGGTGAGGAAAGACTAGATAAAGATAAAACCTATGAGGCTAGTTTTGTTACCACACAAGGTGTTCCTGCTGAATATGGAAAGAACAGAAGGGCTCTAGATATCCATGCGGTAGAAGCTTTGAAAAGATACGTAGAGAAAAACAGCCCTGTTAAGCCTGAATTGCAGGGAACGATAGTGCCGATTTGAAAGCATAATTTATAAACAATTCTCCTAGAGAGAACATATGGAGTTTGTAGTTCATCCCAATAAGTTATCTAGTTCACTTTTCATGGTCCCTCTAAGGGACTTTCTCAGATTTCTCGTTCCACAGCGTGGACATTCCGTCTCTTCCCTGCTCTTTCCTTTTTCTATTTCGACTTTACCGTGGAATGAACAATTGGAACAGGTAAGTTCTTCTACGTAGGTATCTTCTCTTTTTTCAGTATATTCTTCCATTGTTAAACAAATCAATAGAGTCTCAAATATATAAATATTGGGTCAAAGTATCATCACGGCGGTCATACTCTCTAAGAAACGGTTATTATCATTGACTATAAAAAGTGGACCAGCGGGGACTCGAACCCCGGGCCTCCACCAGTTCAGCGGCAGGTGATTCCACCTGATGATGCCAAGGTGGCGATCTTCCAACTGATCTACTGGCCCATAATAGGATGCGGATGACCGAATCGACCAGCATATATTGTAAGCCCTACAAATATACTAGGCCTTATTCAGCAAATAAGAGATAGAAACACCTCCCATAAAAATTTTGTGAAGTCCAAAAACAGGTGATTATCAGTATTAACAATGGGTTTTATGGACAAATCACGTAACTATTTTATACCCGTCACGATTTACGGCCTAAGTGTATAGAGAGGTATATATCATGAAACTTCAAGAGTATCAGGCCGCAGAAATTTTCGAAGATTATGGCATCCCAGTCGCTGATAGCTACCTGATCGAAGATCCCGAACAGGTAAAAGAAGTAGACGAGCCGGTTGTTTTGAAAGCTCAAGTAACTGTAGGAAAGAGGGGTAAAGCAGGCGGTATTCTATTTGCTAAAGATAGAGAGGAAGCTGTAGAGAAAGCTAGGGAACTGTTCAACAAAGAGATACGCGGACTAGAAGTAGAAAAGATACTCGTTGCGGAACAAGCAGAGATCGAAAATGAATACTATGTAGGAATGGTGATGGATAGAGAAAAGAAGAGGCCCACTTTGATAATGACCACCGAGGGTGGAATGAATATCGAAGAAGTTGCGGAGGAATATCCCGACAAAATAGCAAAGAAGCCTATTGATCCGGTTATGGGGCTGAGAGGTTACGAAGCCCTGCATCTTGCGGATTCTATAGGTCTAGAAGGAGAAGAACTTTCTCAAATGGCGAAGATAGCTCAAAAATTGGCAGAAGCCTTCGATGATTATGATTCCGAACTTGCTGAAATAAATCCGCTTGTTTCCACACCAGAAGGTCTCTTGGCCATAGATGCGGTCTTTAACATAGACGATAATGCGCTTTACAGACAGGATTTTGAAAAATCTGAAAGTAAACTCGTTACTGAGCGAGAAAAAAAGGCTCGTGAATACGATCTCGCTTATGTAGACCTTGAAGGAGATATAGCGATAGTTGGCTGCGGCGCCGGTCTTGTGATGGCGACTCTTGATTCTGTAGCTGAATTCGGTGGGGAACCTGCTTGTTTCCTCGATCTCGGTGGAGGTGCTGATGCAGATGATACGAAACACGCCTTAGAAATCATAGATATGAAAGAAGGTGTAAACTCCATCTATCTCAACATATTTGGAGGTATCACTCAGTGCGACAAGATAGCACAAGGTATTATCGATTATGAACCTACGAAACCGACGGTCATCAGGATGCTAGGTACAAATGAAGAGGAAGGAAAAAGGATGTTGAGAGAAGCCGGATATGACGTGGTCGACGGTATGGATGAAGGTGCAGAGAAGGCAGTGGAAATAAAAGAATAGATAAAAGAGTCAGGAAAATACTACCTTTTCTTTATTTTTCATATTACCTTTCCGTAATCATTTTAACTCATCTATCAAATTCACTTTTTATGGGATCAAATGAACCTAAGAAATTTGAGTTGATAGAGATAGGTAGAGTGGATAACGATTATTTCGAAGAGATACCGGATGATTATAAGGAAGATATATCGAAGATTGAGGTTTTCAAAAAGTATGAAGAAGCTTTGTTAGGCATAGAAGAAAATTCCCACATTTCCGTAATGTGTTGGTTCGATAGGAGTGATAGAGATATACAAAAAGTCCATCCAATGGCGGACGATTCTAATCCCTTGACCGGCGTTTTCGCCACACGTGCACCGGTCAGGCCTAATCCTATATCTTATACGGTTTGTGAACTTGTAAATCGGGAAGGAAACACCTTGCATGTCAAGGGATTGGACGCTTTGGATAGAACTCCTGTTATTGACATCAAATCTTATAAACGATATGAAATAGATGATCCTGAATTTCCAGAATGGGCACCGGAGTGATAAACATGAGTGGAAAAAAGATCGATGGAAAAAAAATAGCAGAGGAAAAAGAAACAGTTCTGAAAGAAAAGATAGATGAGATGGAAAGACCGCCAAATCTCCACACAATTTTTGCTGGAGAAGATGAAGGGTCGAAAGTCTATCTTGGTGTTAAGAACAGGGGCTGTGAAAGAGTAGGAATAGAAACGGAAACTCATCGTTATGGTGCGGATGTAAAAAAAGAAGTATTGATAGACAAGATCCACGAGTTGAATGAAGATGATAAAGTGGATGGTATCCTTGTACAGATGCCACTCCCGAAAGATATGGATGCGAAAAATTTGATCA
>CAYXPD010000034.1:0-7072 GCA_964466995.1 uncultured Thermoplasmata archaeon
CCACCATCCTAGAGGATAATAAGCTTCTCCCGCTATGTAAAGGGTTGAAGTTATTATTCCTCCGATCACCATGCTCGATAGAGCTCCCTCAGTAGTAGAACCCTTCCAGAAGAAAGAACCGATGATGGTTGGAGCCATGACCAAAAGGCCTCCGGAAGCCATACTGGAGAGAACGGCTATCATCTCTATCCTGAGATTAGCGAATATTATACAGCTAATCAGTATCAGTACGATTATGATCTTACCCGAGAAAACTTCAGTCTTCTCCGAAATAGAGGGTTTGACTTTTTTGACAAAGTCTCTAGAACCTAGTGAACTGAGTGTTAGAGTGACTGAACTCAGAGTAGAGGTCGCCGCTGCAAATATACTAACAAAGACAACAAGTGCTAGGATGACCGGGACATTGCTGAGAAGTGTAGGCATCGCAGCGTCAGGATTAGGTACATCAAGCCCTGTTCCGGCTATCGCTAGACCTAACAAAGTCGTTATAACAGTGTAAATAAGAGCAAATAAGGAAAAATAAATGATCATCTGTTTTACGCTTTTAACCGAATCGGAAACGAACATCCTCTGAGAAACTTGTGGATTGGTAAGAGCGAAAAAAGCCCATGGAAGAGTGAGACCAACGAACATACTGAGGTCCCAGTTGAGCTCTAGCAGTTGAGAATGTTCAGTAGTTATATCGGTAACGAAACCTGACGGACCTTCGAAGAAATGATAGAAAACGAAGATGACGAGTATGATGCTAGCAGCTAACATGATGATCGCCTGGAATGCATCGGTCCAAGATACTGATCTCATTCCAGCCCAAAAAGCACTGATAGCACTGAAACCAGCAACCAACAAAACGCCTATCAAATATAGACTGGAAATAGTAACTCCAAATATCTGAATAGCGGGAAGAGAAGCGGATGTCATCCCTTCCAAAAGTTCGCCGATGCCCATCATCTGGACTGAAGCATAGGGTATCAACATGGTGAGACAGATAATGGAAGAAACTACACCAACCCATTTGCTGTTGTACCTTTTTGCTAACAGCTCAGGCGGAGTGATTATATCATATTTTTTGCCAGCGATCCAAAAACGTGGAGCGAATATGATCAAGAGCAAGATAGTAAATATGATGTAGATCATCTCGAAGCCGACTGCGCCGACACCAGTACTATAAGTCAAGCCGACAAGACCGACCATCATGAAAGCACTAAACGTCGTTGCGCTGTAGGTCATACCCGATATGAATCCACTCAGTTTTCTGTTAGCTAAGAAGAACTCGGGCATACCCTCTCCAAGATACTCCCTAGCTTTGTAAGCTATAACGACACCCACCAAAAACCAGATCACCAGAGCGATAGCGATATATAGCGGATTCATCTCTCATCACCCCATCTGCTTAGATGGATGTAACCTATGATTATGGTTGCTATGGTCAAGAGTGTCCAATAAAGATAACTAGCCCAGAATCTAGCTATATCTCCTAAGATAGTATAAGGTACCCCAACGCTCAAAACCGCCATGATTACCGCTATGAATCCAAGAGTCCTTACCTTCACTGGATCACCTTCACTTTAATTATATATGAATATTTAAAAAGTTTCAAATGCGCTTATTTTACATCTAATCCAATATCTGTAGATTTAATCTGATGGGTTAAAGCTCCTACAGATATTACATCGACACCTGTTTTCGCAACCTCTTCGATGTTTTCTAAGGTTATACCTCCGGAAGCCTCAGATATGGCACTATTTCCGATCAGCTTTACGGATTCTTTCATTTTTTCAAAACTCATATTGTCCAACATTATTATATCTGCTTCGCTCTCTAAAGCTTCTTTCACTCCTTCGATACTTTCGACTTCTACTTCTATCTTTGTCGTGTGAGGTATTTTTTCCCTAACTCCCTTGATAGCTTCACCGATAGTGCCGACCGCTCGTATATGATTATCTTTAATAAGTACAGCATCATAAAGTCCCATTCTATGGTTGTGTCCTCCTCCTAGACTAACTGCCCTTTTTTCAAAGAATCTCAGAGTAGGAGTAGTTTTTCTGGTATCTGTCACTCTAACATCATAATCTTTTACTTTATCCACATATCTCCTCGTTTTTGTGGCTATACCAGACATCCTTTGAAGGAAATTTAAGGCGAGTCTCTCACCTTTAAGTATCGACCCGATCTTTCCCTGTACTAGAGCTATCTTATCTCCCTTTTTAACTTCTTCACCATCATCCTTTATGCGTTCGAATTTTACTTCGGAGTCGATTTCCTTAAACACAAACTTGGCCACGTCCAAACCTGCAACAACAGCCCTCTCTTTTACTGCTATTACGCCTTTTCCTTTCTCATCTTTTTCTATTATGTTGTCAGTGGTGATGTCTCCTGTCCCTATGTCCTCCTCTATAGCTCTTCTGATCACTTTTTTTACTTCGATATCGTTCATTTTTTATCCCTTTTAGGTTTTATCTATATCGGGTACTATATGTAAATTCTTCCATTCACTGCCTATCGATCCTGTGTAAACTTTTCATTTTACAAAAATATCACAGAGATCTCTGCCCATCACCCACGACCTATCTCTACCATCCTTCTCAAAGGTACCATGGCTTTCTCGGCCACCTCTTCATCTACTTCCACTACAGGTTCCTTAGTCCTTATCGACTCTAGAAGCTTTTTCAATGTTATTTTCTTCATGTTTGTGCAGGTAGGTTCACTAGGAAAATAATATTCTTTATTTGGTACTTCCTTTTTCAATCTATAGCCCATCTCCTTTTCAGTGCCGATTATCATCTCATCGGCTTCAGTTTGTTTTGCTCTCTTCAATATCCCGGCAGTCGATTCCACATAATCAGCCATTTCAACTATTTCTGGTCTGCATTCAGGATGCACAACTACTTCGGCGTCAGGATGTTCTTCGATAGATCTGCGGAAGTCCTGGGGTATGATGTTATCGTGTGTCGCGCAGAAGCCTTCCCAAACGTCTACCTGCTTATCTTGCACAAATCTTCCGATGTAATCGCCTAAATTTTTATCTGGGAGGAATAAAACTTCTTCATTATCTCGACTCTCCACGACCTTTACGGCATTGGAAGAAGTGCAGCAGATGTCTGACTCCGCCTTGGTTTCGGCATTAGTATTGACATAAGAAACCACGGCGGTTTCAGGATTTTTTTCCTTGTATTCACGGAGCTCCCTAATATCCACCATCTCAGCCATCGGACATTTAGCCCCTAACTCGGGAAGGATCACTTTTTTATCAGGATTTAAAATAGCGGCGGACTTCGCCATGAAATCTACACCACAGAAAACGACTTCTGATACATCAAATTCATTAACTTTCTTTGCCAATCCGAAGGAGTCGCCGACAAAATCGGCTATATCCTGAATATCTCCACTCTGATAATTGTGTGCGACGATAAGGATATCTTCATCGCTTTTTAGGTCTTCGATCTGTTCTTTAATAGACATTATTTTCCATCCGAAGGTAGTATAAGTTTATTATAAATTTTGCCCAGTATATTGCGCTTTACTACTATTTCAAGATTTAATGAAGGTATTTCTCAAAGTTCCTATACCCTCGACTTCAATTTCTACCTCATCTCCATCTTCTATCGGACCTACACCAGAGGGGGTTCCAGTAGAGATGATATCGCCTCTTTCTAGAGTCATGTATGTTGTGATCTCCTCGATAAGTTCTTCTATAGAGAAAGCTAGTTGGTTTATCGTCGAAGACTGCTTCACTTCACCGTTCACTAACGCTTTGATCTCCGCGTCCTCAGGAACGTGCTTCTTCTCAGCTACAACAGGTCCTATCGGTGCAGCACTGTCAAAGGCTTTACCTCTCACCCAGTTCTGCTCCTGTCTTTGGTCATCTCTATTTGATACATCGTTCACGCAGGTGAATCCCATCACTTTGTTCATAGCGTCTTCACGATCGACTTTTTTACATCTCTTTCCGATCACTACGCCGAGTTCAGCTTCGTAGTCTATCCTCTCTTTGCCTTCGAGGAGTTCAATTGTATTCTGATGAGCCTCGACGGTATTAGGGGTCTTCAAGAACAGTTTCGGTCTGTCAGGGATCTCTCTTCCAGTTTCTTCCGCATGATCTTGGTAATTCAAACCTATGCAAACCAGTTTTGTTGGCTTTACTGGCGGTAATATATCCACCTCGTCAGAACTATAGATATTATTTTCATACTCGATTTCTTCACCTTTCATTTCCCCGATCAAGACCGAACCGTCTTCATCTTTAAATCTTACTCGCCGCATATCATTTCGGAATAGATTAAAAGATATAAATTTTTGTTCTCTCAACGTTAAGGCAAAAAAATCAACGAACTTTTTCAGCCTTAACGTAATTGTTACCTTTTGAATGAAAAGCCTCTATAACTTTCAAGCCGCTTTTCCTAACATCCTCACTTAATTCATCTAGGTGGTAAAGGTGATAGAATCTATCGATAATTTCTCCATCTTCTCTGTGCCAGGGAACGATCAAATCCTGCTCATCGTCTTCTAAGTCCCATCTATCGAGTTCTCTAGCCCAACTTGAGACAAGTATCTTCCCACCTTCTTTCAATACCTTTCTAGCCTCTTTTAGACTATCAACACGATCCTGTTTCAGATGGTGAATGGTCGCTATGTAAATTATATTGTCAAATGATCCGCATTCAAACGGTAAAGATTTTACATCTGCTCTCACGAGTTCTGCTTTATCATCAAGCTTTTTCTTACATATATGGAGAAGTTCGATAGAGGCATCGATGCCGTAAACTTCTAAACCTCTCTCTAAGGCTTCTAAGAGGTGACGACCATTGCCACAACCCATGTCTAGAAGAGTATCCTCACATTCTTCCAAAAATTCAACGACTTCTTCCCAAGGGTGATTCCTAGTTTTATCAAAATGTTCTGCAATAGCGTCGAAAGTGTCAGAAGCTCTTTTCACATCTTTCATCATGTACACCAAAGAAAACATAAGTTTTATATCCTACGGAATTTTAATTTGTTCAAATGGTTGTTTTTAGATTTGTATTGATATTTATAATCTGTTTCGCACTCGCATTCATTACTTATTACAGAGGTCTCTTGAATCTCGATGGTTCCGTAATGGCTTTTATCATTGGCCTTTTTATCGCTCTTCAAGGTGGGTTGATCTTGATCTTATTTTTACTAATATTCCTTGCAAGTGCCTTCATTGCAACACGATACAAATTCAATTATAAAAAGCAAAGAGGGATACAAGAAGGATTCAAAGGAGAAAGAGGGTGGACAAATGTATTGGCTAATGGTGCCGTACCTGTTATAGCACTGTTGCTATACAACTCAGGCAATTTGATAAATATAGGTTTTTTGAACTCTAACTTAGCCATCTCACTTTTCGTTTTAGCGATAGCTGCCGCGGCTTCAGATACCCTCGCTTCCGAGATAGGCATGGCTTCAGACAAGGTCTATTTGATCACAACGTTGGAAAGAGTAAAGCCCGGGACCAATGGTGGAATATCCGCTTATGGTGAATTGTGGGCTATCATCGGTTCTGTTTATACCTTTCTTGTAGCTCAACTAATCTTCTATTTTACTGATACGATAACTTTTTCTCCGGAAATACTATTATTCGGTTCATTCATCGGTTTCCTGAGCTGCCAGATCGACAGTTTTCTGGGAGCTACTTTGGAAAGAAAAAATATACTTAATAAATCCATTGTCAATCTTCTCGCGATTTCGATATCCGCGATAATATTTGGAGGTGTAATGTATGTCTGGTAAGATACTGATGTTGATATTGGACGGTATTGGAGATAGATCAGTGAAAGAGTTGGGGGGAAAAACCCCTCTTGAGGCTGCGGAAACTCCTAATTTAGATAAATTTGCAGAAAAAGGTCAGAACGGTTTGATGGACACCATCGCACCTGGGATAAGACCAGGCAGCGATACCGGCCATCTCGCTCTTTTAGGTTATGATCCTTACGAAGTGTATAGAGGCCGTGGACCTTTCGAAGCCGCTGGTATAGGCATGGATCTCGATCCAGAGGATGTAGCCTTCAGGTGCAATTTTGCAACTTTGGAGGAAGGAAAGATCATTGATAGGAGAGCCGGAAGAATAAAAGAAAGGACCGACGAGCTAGCGAAAGCGGTACAAACGATAAACTTAGATGTGAACTTTGAGTTCGAGAAAGCCGTTGAACACAGAGCCGTTCTAGTTCTCAAAGGAGGAGGGCTAGGAGGCGATGTTAGAGACATAGATCCACACGACGTTGATACCGAGTTCCACGAAGCAAAACCTCTAGAAGATTCAAAGGAAAATAAGAAAACCGCAGAGATACTGAATGATTTCGTAGAGAAATCTATAGAAGTGCTTTCGGATCATCCTATCAACCGAGAGAGAAAAGAAAAAGGAGAACTACCCGCAAATATCATACTTCCTAGAGGAGGGGGCAAAGTTCCTGAGCTTGAAGAAATGAGGACTAAACATGGTCTGAGTACTGGGGCGATTTCAGGTATACCTTTGGTCAGAGGTGTTTGCTCACTTGCTGGTATGGATGTATTGGAAGTTGAAGAGGCTACAGGTGGTTTAGATACAGATCCTAAAGCCGTCATCGACGCTACTGTTGAAGCCTTGGAAGAATACGATTTTATGCTCGTTAATATCAAAGGATGTGATCTTTCCGGTCATGACGGACTGCCCGGTGAAAAGATAGATTTCATCGAAAAAATAGATTCTGCCTTGGGGCCATTGGATGAGCTCGAAGAAACGTATATAGCTATCACAGGTGATCATTCGACTCCCGTAACTATCAAGGAACATAGCGGAGATCCTCTACCTCTCACTATAGTAGGTGAAGACGTTAGAATAGACGATGTAGATGAATTCAATGAAAGAGCCTGCAGTAAAGGTGGTCTCAATCGAATAAAAGGTGGAGATCTTTTGAATATCCTTAAGGACATAGCCGATCGTACTGAAAAATTCGGTGCCTAGCGCTTATAACCTATGTTTTGTAAAAATTCCTTTCTCCATTCCTTATCTTCCTCGCTTTCAACTTGAACGGTAGGTTTTCCATCGATCACTCCTAAAATGCCTCTACCGCTT
>CAYXPD010000034.1:7082-7491 GCA_964466995.1 uncultured Thermoplasmata archaeon
AGCCACTATAACTTCCAACGGATTAGCGGTTGCACAGTAAATCCTACACACCTCTGGAACATCCTTCAAAGACTGCATCACGTTTATGGGGAACGCGTCATCAATCATCAGTATAAAGAAATGCCCAGCATTTACCTTTTCAGCGTTCTTTACAGCTAATTCTTCAAGTTTTTCGTCTGTTCCGTCGTATCGGATCATTCTATCTCCCGATGCTTCACAAAAAGCGAGACCGAACTTTATGTCCGGTACAGATGTCACCATCGCTTCGTATATATCTTCTACTGTCTTTATAAAATGGCTTTGACCTATTATCACGTTCGTCTCTTCTTCTTTTTCTACCTTCACTCTCTCCAATTCCATGTTATCTCGACTCCTATCTTATATAAAAAAGGTTTCTAATAGATTTTAC
>CAYXPD010000035.1:0-7449 GCA_964466995.1 uncultured Thermoplasmata archaeon
TTTCGGATATCGATGGGGAATTCGAAAAGATGAGGAAGATCGCTGAAAAGATGATGTCCCAGCGACGGAAAAGAACTTCAAAAGACCCGTTCGTCTATGGATTTTCGATAAGACAGGGTCCCGATGGAAAGCCGAAGATAGATGAATTCGGTAATGCGAAGGACTATATCTACGGTGGAGATGAAGAGAGTGAAGAGAAATCGGAATGGACTCCTTTGACCGACGTCCAGGATACCGGTGAAAAAGTGATGGTCACAGTAGATATACCCGGGGTTGAGAAGGAAGATATAGATCTGAACGTGAAAGACGATATACTGATAGTTTCAGTAGAAGGTAAAAGGCGGTACAAGAAAAAGATAAAATTGCCCTCTAGAGTGGATCCGAAGAAAGCCGACGCTGCTTACAACAACGGCGTACTGGAAGTCGAACTCGACAAGATCACTGAAGAGATGGGTCAATCCATCGAAATAGATTGAAGGGACTCACCATGTCTGATGATCAGTCAGAAGTCCAGAAGGACGAAACTGAGTTAGAAGAAGATCGGACTGAGGAACTTGAAGAAGATATTTCAATAGAAGATCAAGAAAAGGTCGAAGAGTCTAAGGATGAAGAAAGCGAAGAGGAAGGACTAACGAAGGAAGAACTTCAAGAAGAAGTTGAAGAACTAGAGACCTCGCTGAAGAAAGTCATGGCTGATTTCGATAACTACAGGAAGAGGATGATCAAAGAGAAAAAGAGGATCCGACAATTGGCTAACGAATCTTTGATGACGGACCTCCTTGAAGTGCTTGACGATTTCGAGAGAGCATTAGATGAAGATGAAGAAATAGATAGAGAAGGTGTCGAGATGATATTCGATAAATTTGTCAATACACTAGGGAACCACGGTCTAGAAAAGATCGAGGCTGAAGGTGAAGAGTTCGATCCTATGTATCATGAATGTATTCAGTCCGAAGAGAGCGACGATGTTGAAAAAGACAAGATTATCGAAGTATTTCAAGAAGGTTATAAGTTGAATGATGAGGTCATTAGACCTTCAAAAGTAAAGGTTGCTAAATGATGATTTGATTAAAGATCCAAAGGTGTATAATATGTCTGAAAAAGTATTTGGAATCGATCTAGGAACGACGAACTCCGCGATGGCGATAATGGAAGGTGGAGAACCGACTATCATACCGAATTCTGAAGGTGATAGAACTACGCCTTCAGTTGTCGCTTTCAAGGAAGACGGCGAACGACTGGTTGGAGAGATGGCGAAGAGACAAGCGGTCAAAAATCCAGACCGTACTATCGAGTCGATCAAGAGGAAGATGGGTACAGATCACAAGGTGAAGATAGATGACGATGAATACACTCCAGAGCAGTTATCAGCCATGATATTACAGAAATTGAAAAGGGATGCTGAAGAGTATCTAGGTGATGAGATAAATCGAGCGGTCATAACGGTGCCGGCGTACTTCAATGAACCTCAGAGAGAGGCGACAAAGAACGCCGGAGAGATAGCGGGCTTTGAAGTCGAACGAGTGTTCAATGAACCTACCGCATCTGCGATGGCCTATAAGATGGAAGAAAAAGAGACGGTTGAGACCATACTGGTTTATGATCTCGGTGGAGGCACATTCGATGTCTCCATACTCGAGGTCGGCGACGGAGTTTACGAAGTACTAGCGACTTCAGGAAATACCGGTCTTGGAGGTGATGACTGGACCCAGAGGATTGTCGATCACTGCGTGGAGAAGTTCAAAGAAGAGACTGGTATGGACGTTAGCGATGATAGAGAAGCTCTTCAGCGTATATTCGAGGCTTCAGAAAAGGCGAAAAAAGAACTTTCCAGCAGACAGAAGACAGAGATCAACCTACCATACCTGATGGCTGACGACGATGGACCAAAACATTTAGAGTTGGAAATAACAAGAGCTGAATTTCAGAACATGACAGAAGACTTGGTAGAGAAGACCAAAGAGCCCGTCAACATAGCTATGGAAGACACGGGCCTTCAGCCGCATGAGATAGATGAAGTTATCCTTGTAGGAGGTTCTACAAGATTGCCCGCAATTCAGGATTTCGTTAAAGACTTCTTCAATAAAGACCCTAACATGAAGATCAATCCTGACGAATGTGTGGCTGTAGGAGCAGCTATCCAGGCAGGAGTGATCTCCGGTGATGTTGAAGATGATATCGTTCTGTTAGACGTCACACCTCTATCGCTCGGAGTCGAGACGCTGGGCGGCGTTACAACAACTTTGATCGATAGGAATACCACCATACCTACGGAAGAGAGCAAAGTCTTCACGACAGCTGCAGACAACCAGACCAACGTGGATATCCATGTGGTACAGGGAGAGAGAGCTATGGCGAAAGATAATCACAGTCTAGGCAGGTTCTCTTTGACTGGTATACCTCCCGCGCCTAAAGGGGTACCGAAGATAGAAGTGACTTTCCAGATGGATGAGAACGGGATCTTGAATGTTTCTGCTGAGGATCAAGGATCCGGGAAAGAAGAAAGTATAACAGTAGAAGCAACAAGCCAGTTGTCCGAAGAAGAGATCGAACGGATGAAGGAAGAAGCTGAAAAGCATGCCGAGGAAGACAAGAAGAAGAAAGAGAGGATACGTACCAAGAACGAAGCACAACAGCTGGTCTATTCCACCGAGCGGACGTTAGAAGAGATGGGAGACCAGATAGACGAGTCCATAAAGAACGAGGTTCAGGAAAAGATAGACGATCTTCAGGAAGCCATAGAAGATGACGATTACGAGGAGATCAAGAGTAGAAAAGAAGAACTAGAAGAGACTGTACAGCAGATCGGTGAACAGATGTACCAGGCTCAGCAGGCCGCTGCTGGTCAAGGAGCAGGACCACAGGGAGCCGCCGCAGGTGCTGCAGGTGCAGGAGCTGGTGGAGCTGGTGCCGCAGCGAGTCGTGCATCGGGTGAAGAAAGCAATTCTGACGAGGAATACGTTGATGCGGACTACGAAGTCGTAGATGAGGACGAGGAAGAAGAGGACTAAAAACCCTTTTTTTATTACTATATATCCATCTCAAACATGAAAAACTATTTCATTAGGGTGGCTGGTACCGCATCATTATACTGCTGAGATAGAACCGATGTGATCAAAACATGAATGATGAGGATTATTATGACATACTAGGAGTTGACAAAGACGCATCACAAGATGAGATCAAGAAAGCTTACAGGAAAAAGGCCAAAAAGTATCACCCTGATAAAAATCCAGACAATACCGATGAGGCTAGAGAGAAATTCAAGAAAATCTCCGAAGCTTATGAAGTTCTAGCGGACGAGGAGAAACGTAAGCGTTACGATAGGTACGGTAAACAGGGGGTAAAGCAGGAATTTGGCAACGGCGGATTCGACATGTCAGATTTCTCACATCGGGAGGAAGTCCAAGATATATTCTCTGACCTCTTTGGAGGAGGTCGAAGACGAAGCGGCGGTTTCGAAGACCTCTTCAGCGAATTCTTTGGAGGGCGCCGTAGAAGTAGGAGGAAGAAGAAAAAACGTGGTAGAGATCTTCAACTCAGTTTTGAAGTAGACCTAGAAGATATCAAGGATGGAACGGAGAAAACGGTCAAGATAAATCGAAAAGCCCAATGTGAAGAGTGCGGAGGTAGTGGTAGTCAATCAGGCGGAACTAAAACCTGTCCGAAATGTGGTGGGGCAGGAGAAGTAAAACAGGCCCAAAGACGGGGTTTCCAACAGGTTGTAAGGATAACTGAATGCGACAGATGTAACGGCTCGGGTGAGATCGTGGAGAATCCCTGTCCTGAATGCGACGGGAGTGGAGTCGTTGAAAAAACAGAAACGATAACCATCAACGTTCCTCCAGGAGCAGAAGACGGGACAAGACTACGTGTACGAGGAAAGGGAGAAGCGGCCCCGAGAGGTGGACAACCAGGTGATCTTTACGTAACGCTCAGAGTGAGAGAAGACGAGAGGTTCGATAGAAGAGGCGCCGATCTTCTGACCGAGGCTACCGTAAGTATGACTGAAGCAGCATTAGGCACGACCATCGAGGTACCGACTTTGGATGGAAAAGCTGAAGTCAAAGTACCTACGGGAACTCAACCTGGAGATATATTGAGGATACCTGATAAGGGACTGAAAAAACAGAGAGGAAGTGGGTACGGAAATCAGCTAATAGAGGTAAATGTAAAGATACCAGATGACATTAATGATGAACAGAAAAAAATATTAGAGAAATTTAAAAATATTGAGGAAGAGAAAAATAAAAGCTGGTTCGACAGGATAAGAGGCAAGTAAGATCTTAGAGTTCACTTGATCTTGACCAGTTTTAGATCTTTTCCCTTTTCACAATCTATTTTTTCTCCGATCTCTTCGATGTTGTATTTTGTGTTAAATTCCACACCTGCCGGGTAACACAAGTTGAAGTTTTCACAGTCAACGAAACCGCACTCTTTATCCTCTAAAGTTATCACAGATCCTTCGATCACCGATTTTTCGGCAGCCGCTGTCTCAATAGGAACCTGTTCCACTTCTACCACTTTCACATCCTCTTGATGGACTTTGCATTTGTGTTCTTTGTCTCTAACCCCAGTGATTTCGTACCATCTGTTCTTTTCGAGACCGCAGCAGGAGTTCTTCAATTCACAGTCTTGACACTTTGAAAGACATCCTCCAAAACTAAATTTCATACCTTTTTTTGCTAAACTTTTTCCTATCAATGTTACAGAACTCATTTTTATCACCTTCTTAAATAACACCAGTTTCTTTCGCTACTTCTTCGGCAGCATCTCTATTCATCTTCCTATTCCCCAGGATAGTGTATCTCTCCGGTCTTATTTCTGGGGCGTGGATAAGAGCTTGGATGACCTCTTCTTCTTTGAGTTCAAGTCCTCTAGCGGTGGTCGGAGCGTCCACTGCCTGAAGTGCATTTTTTATACTTCTCCAATCTCCCCCGTGTAGGTACATCATCATTATAGTTCCAACACCACATTGTTCCCCGTGCAGGGCAGGTTCTTCTGCTATATCGTCGAGGGCGTGACTGAATTTGTGTTCACTACCGCTGGCAGGTCTTGAAGATCCTGCGATGCTCATCGCCACGCTTGAACTAACTAAAGCCTTGACAACTTGCCAAGCACTGTCCTGAAGACCGTGTCTTATATTATCTACATTCTTCATCAAGATATCAGAAGTCATTTCGGAAAGATTTGCAGCGTAATGGGAAAAGTCCTCATTCCTCAATCTTCTAGCCAATTTCCAATCTTTAACTGCTGTGGCATTAGATATTATGTCTCCACAACCGGCTGACATCAGTCTGTTAGGTCCATCAGCTATTATTCCTGTGTCGGCTATCATAGCCAGAGGAGAGTGAGCTCCAACTGAGATCTTATTTCCATTTCGTTCTATCGAAGCTCTACCCGAAGCTATACCATCATGAGATGAAGCTGTAGGTACACTTATGAAGGGTATCTCAGCTAAATGGGATGAGTACTTCGCGATATCTATGGATTTTCCTCCACCGACACCTAGAAGGAAACCCGTCTTTTCCGTTATTTCATCGCTCATCCGGTCGACTGTTTCCTGGTCCGCTTCTTCGATCTCCTTTATATCCACTTCATAGTCATAATCAGATAGGATCTCGCCGACCCTTTCACCCGCCACCTTTCTAGTCGTAGGGTCACAAACTATGATGGTGTTTTTCTTCAATTCAAGGTCGTCGCATGTTTCTCCCACTTTTTCTAAAGCATCCTTTCCAACAACGACGTTTCGAGGCAGTTCCATCGTTTTGAATTTAGTGAACTCCTCTCTCATTCCTTCAGAAGATTCGTTTTCCACCATAGGCTGCCACTCTCTAACAATTTTGGTTTATAGTATATTAATGTTCCCTGTTGTTTTTATCCAAGTTCGGAATCGATGAGTTCAGCTACTTTTTTGCCCGAAAGTAGCATTCCTCCAAATATAGGTCCCATCCTTGGAGCGCCCAAAACGGCATTGGCGCACATCCCTGCTGTCCATAAACCGGGAAAAACTTCCATAGTATTTTCAACTACAGTCTTCTCTCCGACTTCGGCCCACATGGATTTCTCTCCGACCACTTTCCCCTTCTCGGTATTTAGCTCACCTGCTTTTTTTTCTACTACCGTACAAACGTCGGCATCGTGTCCCGTGGCATCTAGAGTTGCTTCAGCTCTTATGGTTATAGGGTCCACATGGAGTCCGGCCATCTCGATCGGAGATGAGTTTATCACAACTCCGTTCACTCTTTCCTCCTCGTAAAGTACGTCTTCAACGGTGATCATGTTGAAGACCCTTGCACCTGAATCTATGGCAGAGGATAATAGATTTGCAACGGCACTTATAGAGTCAGCGGTATAATATCCATCTCCAGTGTCATCAACTTTGACTCCCACTTTTTCCAACTCTTCGACTGAACTCTCCTGAACGACCACGATAGGATAACCCATTCCTCCACCCCACATACCTCCGCCTGGAGATAATTTTCTTTCGAAGATCACGACTTGATGGCCCATCTCCGAGAGATATCTGCCAGCAACGAGACCTGCTGGTCCGGCACCTGCTATAGCTACATCTACCTCAGTGTGATCTGAAAACTCTTCAAAATATCTATCAACTATCCGTTGGGTGACTTTTACATCGTCTATCATGCTATCGTTTGAATGAAGAAATCATAGTGTTATAAATAAGTTGACTTTTTGAATTTATGCAAGGCTTTCTTCTCGCGAACATTTATATACCGAATTGGGTAAATTCCATCCGATGGAATGCAGCCGATGTGAAGAGAGAGCGGTAATACACGTAAGATACAGCGGGGAGCATCTATGTCGAAGACACTTCAAAGATTTCTTCGAAACGAAGGTATTTAAGGAGTTCAGAAAACAGGTCGATCTGAACCGAGGGAAAGATATCGGCGTAGCGGTATCGGGCGGAAAAGATAGTATAGTTGCTCTCAAGATGCTTCACGAGATAATGGAGGAAAGAAGAGACAGCAGATTGTACGGGATCACGATCGATGAAGGGATCGGGGGTTACAGGCCGAAAAGTTTAGAGATAGCCGAGCGGGAGTATGAAAAGTTGGGGATAGATTACGAGATCAAATCTTATGAAGATGAATTCGGTCTACCTCTAGATGAGATGATGGAGATCGAGGACATAGAGATGCCCTGTTCTGTTTGCGGAGTTCTTAGAAGATGGATGATGAACACCATGTCTAAAGAGGCCGATCTAGATCTTTTAGCCACTGGGTTGAATCTAGATGATACCGCTCAGACCATAATGATGAACTTCTGTAGAGCAGATATGAAGAGCATGGCTAGGTTAGCCCCTCACGATAATGTGAAGGAAGGCTTGATCCCAAGAATAAATCCTCTCAGGAAGGTTACTGAAAAAGAAACGTATCTATATGCACTGCTTTCAGATATGGATGTGCACGAACAGGAATGTCCTTA
>CAYXPD010000036.1:0-1639 GCA_964466995.1 uncultured Thermoplasmata archaeon
GATGCAATAAAAGAACTCGCAGAAGAAAACGGAGCAGAGTTCAAAATAAATCATGAAGTCGAAAAGATAGAAATCGATGATGATGAAGCTAAAGTGATAAAAACTAATCAAGGTGGGTATTACACAGATCTTGTGGTGGTGAATGCAGATTATCCTCATTCAGAACTGAACCTGCTAGATAAACAGTATAGAACTTACGACAAAAAATATTGGGAAAAGAAGAATTTTGCGCCGTCAGCGTTCGTGGCTTACGTCGGTATCGATAAAAAGATAGAACAATTAGAGCACCATACTCTATTCTTGGATAAAGACTGGGGAGAAAACTTTGACGAGATATTCGATACCGAAGACCCTAGATGGCCCGAGGACCCATCTTATTATGTGAACGTACCTTCTAAAACCGTTCCCGAGATGGCACCCGAAGGATCCGAGACTTTATTCATACTAGTTCCTCTTGCTCCTGGATTAAAAGATACAGAAGAAGACAGAGAAAGGTTCTACAATAAAATAATGACCGATCTAGAAGAAAAGGTGGGTGAAAATATAAGAGAACATGAAGTGACTAGACGCATCTTTGCTGTTAACGATTTCCGAGACGATTACAACGCCTATAAAGGCACAGCTTTAAGCCTGGTCCATACATTACGCCAAACTGCCTTATGGCGTCCAAGACATAAAAGCAAGAAAGTTGACAACTTATATTATACTGGCCAGTACACTCATCCAGGGATAGGTGTCCCCATGACTCTAATATCAGCTCAGATAGTTGCAAACAATATCAAAGAAGAGCATTGAGGTGAAAAACCATGAAGGTAGATGTCGACTTGATGAAAAAGATATTCAAAAAAGGAGGTAAGACTTACTATTACAGTAGTATGTTCTTTCCTAAAGATATCCGCAGAGACGTTTCGATCTTGTACAGTTTCGTTCGAAAAGCGGACGATTACGTAGACGATATCCCCCAACGCGAAGAAGAATTCTATGAATTCAAAAGAAAATACGAGGAAGCATTGATTTCCGGAAAAAGATCCAACAATGAAGTGATAGACGCCTTCATCGATTTGATGAAACGTCAGGAGTTTGAAAAAGAATGGATAGATGCGTTCTTGCATTCAATGGAACTCGACATTGTGAAAAGCAAATATGAAACTTTAGAGGAATTAAAAGAATATCTCTACGGTTCGGCTGAAGTGATTGGCTTGATGATGGCAAAAATACTTGGACTCCCTGAAAAATCACATAGGCCCGCAAGGCATTTAGGAAGAGCGATGCAGTACGCCAACTTTATTAGAGATATTGAGGAAGACATCGAACTAGATAGACAGTACTTTCCTACAGAGGACCTTAAAAGCTTCAATTTAAACTCGCTGAAGTTATCAGAAACTCAAAACAAGAAAGAAAGTTTTACTCAATTCATTGATGAACAAGTTACCAGATACGAGGATTGGCAAAAGATAGCTGAGGACGGATTTTGTTATATTCCAAAAAGGTATTTGATACCTATAAAAACAGCCTCGGACATGTATAAATGGACAGCTAAACGGATCAGGAAAAAACCCTTCGTAGTTTATGACGAAAAGGTTAAACCTTCTAAGACAAGAATAGTTATGAAAGGTCTACTCAATATCTTATCTCCTGA
>CAYXPD010000036.1:1649-7369 GCA_964466995.1 uncultured Thermoplasmata archaeon
GAGAATGTGACAGCCAATTTATAATCAAGGAGCTAAGTGGAAGTAGATAATGTTAAAAAAAGTAAAGTACGCGTTCAAAGTATCTCGATTCCGTTTTTGGATCTATACAGGAGGGACTTTTGTCATAGGATACACATTGGGAGCAGAAAAGATTTCTGATTTTTACAGCCTTGAATATTATGTATATCTTTTTTACTTCTTCTTTCTAGCTAACGTCTTTATATATGGTATAAACGATCTATTTGATCTTTCCACGGATAAAGAAAATCCAAAAAAAGAAAACAAGGAACACAAATTAGTTCAGGACAAGATAAAAGATTTGAAATTCATATTATATATCACGATCGGTATAAGCTTAATTTTGTTGATATTTCAAAGTGATTGGATAGAAAGATTTGTTTTTTTGACTTTCCTTTTCCTCTCTTACTCTTACAGCGCTAAACCGTTCAGATTCAAGTCTAAACCCATCATCGATTTTTCATCAAATATGCTGTATATAATGCCTGGTATCTTTGCTTACGCGTTAGTAGCGTCAGAATTTCCTCCGGTGCTTATAATTTTAGCAGGTTTTTTCCACATATCCGCTATGCATATATTCTCTGCTATACCCGATATAAGATATGATAGAAATGCAGGGATTATAACCACACCTGTGTTGCTAGGAAAAGAGTTCTCGCTGATTTTGTGCTTAGGTTTCTGGTCAATGCTCGCCTCGATAACTATTTTCTTAACTAGATTTCATCCTTTGAGTTTTTTGATACTGATATATCCGATCATACCTCTCTTAGTACTTTTAAGTAAAAAAACCAAAATAGAAAAGGTGTACTGGTACCTTCCCTACATAAATACTAGTTTAGGAGGTCTACTCTTCATAGTGCTGGTATTTGAGACAATCATGTGATATCCTATAGTTTTCAATATAGTAACCGATAAATTTATCATATAACTACGTTATTACCATCTGTGATATCATGGGTGAAAAAACATCGAAGCTAAATACTTATAAAGCTCAACTAAGGAAAAAAGGCGGTTTCGAATCCGAAGCAAAGGTTAGAGATTTTTCAATAACTATAGATGAACCTGAGAAATTGGGAGGAACCAACAAAGGTCCTAATCCATTAGAAGTTCTTCTTGCCTCTTTGGGTGGATGTCTAGACTTCACTGGAACGATAATCGCTCAGGAGATGGGCTATCAACTTGAAGACTTCGAACTTGAGATCGAAGGCGATCTAGATCCAAGAGGAGTTAAAGGGAAAGCCGACGTTCCGATTGGTTTTCAGGAAATCAGGGTCGAAGTTAAAAAAGTAGAAGGCTTGCCCGAGGAAGAGATCCCTAAATTCTTAAAAAAGATACAGAATAGATGTCCTGTAGATAATACCCTAGAAGAAGGTGTAAATGTAGAAATTGATAGGTAAGCTTTGTTATTCGATAGAATTATTCGGCGATGATCTCAAAAATATATATTAACTTCCACCTCACTAATCAAAACATGTATCGAAGAGTCATTCTACCTACCGACGGCTCTGATTTAGCTATGGAAGGAGTAATAGAGGGAATGAAACTAGCAGCATCTCTAGATGTTCCTGCCACGGCTATCTACGTCGTCGAGATGGGAGATATCCGAATATCTGGAAAGGTGAAGGACAGTCTAAGAAAGACAGCAGAAAGAGCTCTCGAACAAGTAGAGGAGATGGCTGAGGACATGGAAGTAGAACTTGAATCTAAGATTATGAAAGGTGCTCCGTACGAGGAGATCTGCGACTATTCTCAGGAAGACGACGTGATATACATATCATCTCACGGCATGTCAGGTTTTAGGGAACTTTTTTTGGGCAGTACTACTAACAGGATACTACAACACGCTGATTGTACGGTTTCTGTAGTTAAAGGAACACCCGGCAAGGTAGATTAAAACTCTTTTTTCTTGCCTTTTCTTGCGATTTTTCGTCCGACGTATTTACATCTATATCACTTTTTTATCCTATTTTGTCTGACAGATAATTTTTTGATTCTATCGAGAATTATTTTTTTTCTAGCCTACTATACTATTTAAAAATTTTTTTCTGGATTGTTTTTCTTTTTTAATATATTTTTTAATAAGACAGCTAAAAAGGTCGTCATATACTCTCCAAAAATCTTTTATATACCCTGCAAAGGTGTCTTACACAGGTGCGATGAGATGAAATGCAAGACCCAAACTATCCCTATACTGCTCACAGCTCTTTTCCTAGTGATTTCTCTCAGTATCGTCGGCTTCTCAGTAGCTGGAAATGAAATAACTGAAACAAATGGTTTTTTACTAGAAGATTGGTCTATAGACCAAGAACTCGTTCAACCAGGTGAAGAAGTGATAATCGAAGGAAGTATCACGAACTTAGGGGAAGATGGCGATGATGAATATGTAATTCTCTTTGTGGATGGAGAAGAAAAGAATAGAACGGATCCTTTTGTAGGACCAGGGGAGTCAAAGCAGATAAGTTTCTCTCATTACGAAGATGAAGAAGGAGATTACACAGTTTCTGTAGAATTGGGTTCTTCTGATGACAGTTGGGATGAAGGTGAATTCCGCGTAGAACTAGTAACTCATGTCGAGATCACTCCTGATACAAATCGAACGATCAAAGCTGGAGAAGATATTGATTTCTCAGCTAAAGCTTACAGCGGAGAAGACGATGAAGATCCTACTACGGACGATAGTATCTTTACCTGGAAAAATACAGATGAAAACGGTCTTTTTGACAAACGGGAAGCGGGAGAATACAAAATCAATGCAACCTATAATGACGTTTCATCAGATACGATAGTGGTCACAGTTGAGCCTGCGGATCCAGAAATATTGATATTCATTCAAACACCTGTGGAAAACACTATAATGGCTGGAGATACAGCAGAGTTTACCGTGCAGGTTCAAGATGGATTTGGTAACGTTCAAACTAGCGATTCTTTCCATGTTGCTTTAGAAGTCGATGGAGAGCGACGTCATTCTACTTACATAGAAGATGGTGAATCAACTGCCACTCTTGACTGGTCTACAACCGCTGGCAGACAAGGAAATTTTAATGTTGAAGCTATTGAAATCGAAAATAATGCATTAGATACAGCCGAAGTAACACTGACTGTAAACGAACGGGAGGAAAGTTCCATACTAGCTGGACAGTGGTGGATTTTCCCACTTGCATTAGTTTTTATAGGTGTTATATCAGTGGTTTATTTAGCCGATACAAGTAGGAAAGGTCTAAATCTTGATATACTAGGAAATTTAGGGAAAAAGAAAAAACCAACTACACATGAATGGAAGAGGAATAAGGAATCTGAAGAGATAAACGATGGCGAGATCGAACCTTCTGATTAGAAGAGATAGACGAATGAACTAAAAACAACAAACTCTAAACATCTCAGGGTTTGCCCTGAGATTCACCTCTAACTATACCGGAGGCGACTATATGACTGATCCTAACAGGCTCCGGGAGTCTTCCTCTAACAGTGAAAAGATCAACCAACTCTTTTACTTCTTTTATCGTCAGATCTTCTTTTTGAATATAAATAGGTTTATGTTCCGTTTTAATCTTATGTAAGTTTCCGCTCTTCATCTGATCAAATCTTTTTTCCCACTCATCAAAATGTCCTTTCATAGCTTCTTTGATTTTCTCGAAATCGGGTTTCTCTCTGGAAATAGTTACTGAAGGAACTCCTACAGATTCACTCAACTTTTCTATATCGACAAGATTGAAACCTCCGACAGCAGCGCCGTCTAAAAAAATGATATTAGCTTGATCGACAAACCTCGAATCTGATATCATCTTCACAAGTTTTTCCGTAGCGTCTTCCCCGTCCACCTTTACCTCCGTAGAGAGTATACCCTCAAGATAATTAGGAGCTCTAACCACGCTTCCTACCACGAGAACATCTTCTTGGGAGAACTTAAATGGCGCATCATCTATTCCGATCGCTCTAATCTGTTCTTTCGACATCTTTTCACATCTCAATATAGAGAAAGATCACCAGTTATCTCATCAACTATTTCATTAGGTCCGGGTCCGATTCCCAAGCATGTTTTGGTGCCGCTTTTCACCTCAGTTAGACCTGCATCAGTAACGAGCTTAGTAACCAAACCTTTCCTCTCAGATCTCTCCTTCAAAAATTCCATATGATCAACGTCATCACATCTCACTAGAACCTTTTTCTGACCCTCCCTCATCCATTTTTTGAAATACTTTTTATTCTTTTTTTCACTCTCGACAGCACAGCTCACAGAAGCGTGTGAAGCCTGTACAGCCAATTTGCCTGGAGAAATATCTAGGTCATCTCTTACTACTATCATCAATTTATATATAAATTTCATTATATCACTCTCAAAAATCCTTTTCCCTATCCTTCTCTAACTCTTTTAATCTTTCATTCACTTTTTCTAACTCACTTTCTATTCTCTCTTTTTCTTCCTCCTCTTTTGTATTTTTTAGTTTCTCTTTTAAAGACGCTCTTTTCTTGGCCATTTTTTGTAATCTTTTTACCTTTTTTGCGTCTTCGTCGATGTATTCTTCCACCCGAGGTTCGGTCCTAGTCAATCGAGGGGAGATCAAACCTAAAATTTGATATGCTCCTCTATACCAACCTATGAAGAAAAACAATGCCGTAAGAGAGATAAGGCTTATCCACATGTTTATAGAGACGAATCCTCTGCCAGGTAGATGTCCCAAAAGAAAGCCCGATATAACTACTATGCTTACGCTCAATCCGATGCTGTAAACGATCCGGTAGAGCGTATCTAATCTTTCATGCAATTCACCCTTCCCGGGGTATACAGCATTGATTAAGGTGTAACCAGGAAGAAAAAACATGAACAGGACTGAGAGCAGCAATCTAAGCATGACAAGAATGCTATCTCAAGATATATAAAAAGATTTTTCGCTTCTCTCAATCGAATTCATCATAAATTTCTCCAACTAACTCCTCTAAAATGTCTTCTAGGGTGATTATGCCATCGAAGTCGCCATTTTCGTCTCTGACAATAGCAAGATGTATTCTTTCCTTTCTCATATGCTGAAATACCTTCGTGACATCATCTTTATTCCTAACGAAATACGGCTCTCTCACTAGGTTTTTGACTTCACCTCCTTCCTCTCCTAACATCTCTTTGCTGTATAATATACCCACAACTTCATCGGAGTCATGCTTGGTAACAGGTATCCTCGTATATCCGTGCTCCTGGGTAAATTCCGAAGCTTCTTCTATAGAAAGATCGGAATCCATAGCATAGGTATTCTCTTTAGGCACTTTTACTTCCTCAACCTTTTGATCACCGAAATAGAAAACCCTATGAAGGATGTCCTTTTCTATCTCTTTTATTATTCCTTCTTCTTCAAGCATCGAAGCTAAATGTATTATCTCTCCTTCAGTGACTAGCAATTCGTCGAATTTAGTCTCTCCTCCAAATAGATTTATGAAATAATCAGAGATATCATTCAATGCTTTGATCAAAGGTTTCAAACTGATGGACATGTAATATATCAAGGGGGCGTTTTTACGGCTGAATCGTTTTTTGTTCTTAAGGGAGAATCCTTTCGGGGTTATCTCTCCAAAAACTAATAGGACAAGAGTCAATATTCCGCTAGCTATTGATATCGCCCAATTCCCTATCAGATCTCTGACCATGACGGTTACGAGGGTAGGAGCTGCTACATTGACGATGTTATTACCAATCAGAATGGTCGTTATGGTCT
>CAYXPD010000037.1:0-244 GCA_964466995.1 uncultured Thermoplasmata archaeon
CCTCTTTTTTTATTATGTTGGCTAATATATTGAATTGTGTCTTGGGATCTTCGCTTTTCTGGAGATAACGATCGGCTCCAAAATTTAAAGCTTTCATCGCAACCTCTTCTCGTCCTCTACCTGTCAAGATTATAACCGGTATATCGCTCTCCTTTTCCTCTCTGATTTTTTTCAAAAATTCTATACCGTCTATATCAGGCATCTGATAATCCGAAACGATCGCGTCGATACCTTCCCTTTCATA
>CAYXPD010000037.1:254-7320 GCA_964466995.1 uncultured Thermoplasmata archaeon
TTCTTTAGCCGATATAGCGGTGACAACGGTTAGTTCCTGATCCGCTCTTTCAATGAAAGTTTTCGCCTGATCTAAGAAGTCAGGATCATCATCTACTAACAGAACCTTTATGTTCTCTTTCATACTACTTCCACCCTTTCATCGGTAGTGATAACAGATTTATAATATCCTATTTTAGTTTAACCCATATTAGCTAATTCTTCTAGTGAGATATAGATGGCAGAAGTACTAGTATTACAAAAAGAATGTTTTATTTCACTATATACTAATTTTCACCGATCATAAAAAATTCAAATCATAATTTTATCGAACAAATATACTTCACAATATCTTTATGATAACTTTGTTTTATGATATTTTTGAGAAATCTTTTTATAGTAAAAACTCAACCTGTTTCTAATTAGAGGACCATCAAATGCCCAAAAAAATAATTACCTTTTTGAGTTTAAGTATAGCGATATTCTTAGTACTCAGTACAGTTGTTGGTGTAGTGCCAGCAGAAACATTCGAATCAGAAAACGAATCGAGAGACACAGTATACAAACTGATCGACAAACCTGATGATTTTTCCCGAGTTGAGACCAATTTAGAAGTGGTTGAAGAATATGAATCCTTTTTACTTGTAAAAGTGGATGAAACAGGAAAGGAATTGATGAGTTTCGATAGTATGTCTGTTCTAAATTCAGAACTGAACAAGATTCACCTTAAAAGAGAAACGATAGATATAAACAACCAGGCCTCTTTGCAGGATGATCAAGAGGCAAAAGACGGCCTTTATCTCGTTCAATCCATCGGGCCAATAAAACCAGAATGGAACGAAGAATTGGCTTCCATAGGTAAAATCTTAGAATACATACCTGAGAACGCTTATCTTATGGATCTTTCATCTGAAAGTGTAGAAGAGATAGAAGAAAAAGACTACATACGATGGGTAGGGAAATATGAGACTCAACACCGCATTTCTCCAAGATTAGATGATCTCCAGGGACAAAAAGATCTAAGCTTGATAATTTATGAGGATGTTGAAGAGGTCCTACCCGAGTTAGAGAAATTTGGGAAGATAGACCGCTATCGAGGAGATCATGTTCGAATGACGTCTGACGTTTCTAATGTTGAACATATAGCCCAAATAGAAGGTGTAGGATGGATAGAACTAAATGAAGAAATAGAACTACTGAACAACGATGCTCAGTGGAGTGTTCAATCGGGAGTAACAGAAGAGAGACCGATATGGGAAAGAGGGTTGACCGGAGAAGGTCAAATAGTTGGTGTCGCTGATACAGGAGTAGATTATAGTCATTCGGCCTTCAGAGATCCGAAAGGTGATCCGATCGGTCCTGATCACAGGAAAATCGTCAACTATGTAGAATATGCGGGAGATTACGACGGCCATGGTCATGGAACCCATGTAGCGGGAAGCATAGCTGGAAATGATGAAATTGATGATGATCCTCAGCCCTATGACGGCGTAGCTAAAGATGCTCGTTTATCCGTATACGATATAGGAACAGATAGTGGTGGACTAGAGTTACCTTCTTCTTTATATTACATATTCGATGCGGCTTATGAAGACGGAGCGAGAGTACATTCAAACAGCTGGGGAAGTGACGACAGTTCATACACTTCCCGTGCTAGAGAAGTTGATGAATATATGTGGGAGAACAAGGATATGCTTATATTGTTCGCTGCAGGAAACTCTGGTGATGAGGAGAACACGATGGCAAGTCCAGCCACCGCGAAGAACATCCTTTCTGTAGGAGCTTCCGGCAATGGTAATAGGGACTCCTCACAGAACGACATGGCATCATTCAGTTCTAGAGGGCCTACAGACGATGGAAGACTGAAACCAGAAATCGTTGCACCTGGACAGGGCAGCCAGGGATGGTACGGCGATGATGATATCATCTCAGCGAAATCAGATGGGGATCCTGACAGCCAAAATAACGAATATACAGACATGCAAGGAACTAGTATGGCAACTCCTATAGTCGCTGGTTCTGCAGCTGTAGTTAGAGAATATTTTGAGGAAGGATATTACCCTAGAGAAGACATAGAAAATCCATCCGCGGCTTTGATCAAAGCTGTATTAGTCAATAGTGCTGAGGAGATAACTGGAGCGGGAGCCTATACTAATGGGGATAGCTATCCAAATTTCGATCAGGGATTCGGGAGAACGACTTTAGATAATTCACTAGAGTTTGCTGATAATCAAAGAAACCTAAAAGTATTCGATGAGATCATCGGATTGAAGACTGGTGAATCAGACAACTATACTATCACGGTTGAAAACTCATCAGAACCTTTAGAAGTCACGATGGCTTATACAGATTATCCTGGTTCGCCAACTGCTGAGAAAGCGTTGGTCAATGATTTGAATCTTAAAGTTACTGCGCCGGATGGTTCGATTTTCAAGGGAAACGTCTTCGAAGGAACTGATCCTGGTCAATCCACGACCGGAGGTGAGTTTGACAATTTGAATCCCTTAGAGAACGTATTGAGGATAGAACCGCAGGTCGGGGAATACGAAATCGAGGTGATAGGGGAAAATATACCTAAGGAAAGACAACCTTATGCTTTAGCCATCACAGGACAGATCGATTATGAAGAGGAAAACGGACCTATTTCTGCTGACTTCGATCATGATCCTGTTTTCCCTATGGAAGAAGAAACTGTTCAATTTACAGATCAATCTAGCTCCAACGAAGGAGATATAGTGGAGTGGTCTTGGGATTTTGGAGACGGAACGACAAGTGAGGAGCAAAATCCTGATCATGTTTACGATGAATATGGGTATTATGACTTGACTTTGACTGTGATCGATGAGACAGGATTGGAAGATACTGAAGAAAGAACCCTGAAAATAGAAGAACCTGAATACTGTGAAATAAAAGGAGATACTTCATACGAGTATATAACTAACGTAAAATTCAACGGTATAAACAGAGACTCAGGAAACGACGGAGGTTATGCCGATCACACAGACAGTATTTCAGATCCAGTTGTTCCAGGTGAGACCTATGAATTATCGGTAACGATGAGTACAAGTGGGTTCAGCAATTATGCAACGGTGGTGTTCGATTGGAGTCAGGATTACAAGCTTAGCAATGAGGAAGTTATAGAGATCGGTTATGGTGATAATGATCCACAGACCGTTACTACAGAAATAACAGTTCCTGAAGATGCTCAAGCTGGAGAGACCAGGATGAGAGTGATGCAGAGATATAATGAATATCATTATACACCCTGCGAAGACCAAAATTTCGGAGAGAATGAAGATTATACTGTTAAAATTGAAGAGAGTGAGACGGTACCTGAAGGGCCCGATGCGAATTTTACCTATGATCCTGACGATCCAAAAGAAGGTGAAAACGTAAAATTTACAGACGAGTCTACTGGATCAGACGGAAAAATAGTTGAATGGTCTTGGGAGTTTGGGGATGAAGGAACTAGTGATGAACAGAATCCTGATCATATTTATACTGAACCAGGTAGTTATACGGTCAAATTGACAGTGACGGACGACAATGACCTTTCAGATTCACTCGATAAGGAGATTATTGTTGAAGAATTAGAGGGTCCAACTGCTGAATTTGACTTTTCTCCACAAGAACCCATAGAAGATGAAACGATAGACTTCACCGACGGATCGAGCTCACCAGACGGGGAAATTATAGAGTGGTCTTGGGACTTTGGTGATGGAGCTACAAGTGATAAACAAAATCCGAGTCATACTTATACAGAACATGGAATTTACACCGTAGAACTCACAGTGACAGATGACAACGATCTATCAGATTCAGTCGATAAAGAGATAAAAGTTGAAGAATTAGATGATCCGATCGCAGATTTCAGCTACTCGCCTGAAATACCGGTAGAAGATGAGATTGTAGAATTCACAGATCAGTCCACCGAAACGGATGGGGAAATAGTAGAATGGTCGTGGTCGTTTGGAGACGGAACTACAAGCGAGGAACAGAATCCGAGTCATACTTATGGTGAATATGGGATTTACACAGTAGAATTCACGGTTACAGATGAGAATGCTCTTTCTAATTCAACCACGAGTGAGATAACAGTGGAACAAGAAGAGGATGAAGAGGATGGTGAATACTGCATAATCTCAGGCGATACAACGTTTGAACATATAACTAACGTAAAGTTCAATGGCATTGATAGAGATTCAGGAGACGATGGTGGTTACGCTGATCATACAGATAGCGTATCAGACCCTGTAATTCCAGGGGAGACTTATGAGTTATCGGTTACGATGAGTACAGGTGGGTATTCAAATTATGTGACAGTGGTCTTCGACTGGAATCAAGATTATGACTTAAGCAATGAAGAAGTGATCGAGGTAGGCTATGGAAACGATGATCCTCAAACCGTTACTACAGAAATAACTGTTCCTGAAGATGCTCAAGCTGGAGAGACCAGGATGAGAGTGATGCAGAGATATAACGGCTATCATTATGATCCATGTGAAGATCAAAATTGGGGTGAAAACGAGGACTATACTGTTAAAATAGAAGATAGTGAAACAGAGCCTGAGGAACCCTATGCGAGTTTTATCTATAATCCTGATGATCCAAAAGAAGATGAAGACGTAGAATTTACGGATGAATCTATTGCTCCTGATGGAGATATAGTCGAATGGTTCTGGGATTTCGGAGATGGAACAACCAGTACCGTCCAGCATCCTACACATATTTACGTCGATGCAGGCACTTACACTGTAGAACTTTCAGTGAGAGACGACAATGATCTTTCAGATTCAACTGAAAAGGAGATAACAGTTGAAGAAAAAGAGGAGGATGGTGAGTACTGCATAATATCAGGCGATACCACATTTGAACATATTACCAATGTGAAGTTCAACGGTATAGATAGAGATTCAGGAGATGATGATGGTTACGCTGATCATACAGACAGTGTTTCAGATCCTGTAATTCCAGGGGAGACTTATGAGTTATCGGTTACGATGAGTACAGGTGGGTATTCAAATTATGTGACAGTGGTCTTCGACTGGAATCAAGATTATGACTTAAGCAATGAAGAAGTGATCGAGGTAGGCTATGGAAACGATGATCCTCAAACCGTTACTACAGAAATAACTGTTCCTGAAGATGCTCAAGCTGGAGAGACCAGGATGAGAGTGATGCAGAGATATAACGGCTATCATTATGATCCATGTGAAGATCAAAATTGGGGCGAAAACGAGGACTATACTATAAAGATAGGCGAAGAAAACACACAATCAAAACAAATACCGTCTTTATATCCTTTTGAAATGTCATTTTTGGGAATATTTTTCCTCAGCCTTTTGTGGAGGATGCCAGGGATACGGAAAACCCAATTATAGAATAATTTCTTGATCTTCCTTATTGTATCATAGTCTTTGAAATGATGAAAATTCAAAAGCGGATTTGAAAAATGTTTATTATTTAAATGAGTGATCTTTGGTAACATTTATCGGACGAAATTACTTATAGGCTCATTAAAGATAGATTTATAGGGAGATATAGGTGATAGATGTAACCTGCGAGAGTGACCGAGAGGCTGTCTGTAAAAAATATTACCTCTATAATGGGATTTGGTACGCTAGCAGTAATATATCTAGAAATCTAAAGAGATCTCTGGAAAAGAGAGAAGATCTACCAGATTTTGAAGACCTACCAGAGGACTTTAAGAACTTTGTAGAGGATATGATGGAAGAAAGTAAATCAGAGAGAGCTCTGAGTAGGAAACGATTAACATACAAAAAGATGAAAGAGATAAATGAACTGGGGAAAGAAAAATTAGAATTAGAAACACCGTGACAAGATCTCACAGTGAATCTCAAAAGATGAAATTGAAGACTCCCATCAAGGGGAAGGAAGTGAATTGAAAGTAAGGACAGTAAAGGGTGAATATCATGATTGTGATCAATTAGAAAGATTTAGAATATCTGTAGGCCCGATATTCTCAAGATAATAACATTTCTGCTCAATTTTTGTAGATTTTTTTGAAATAAATAATCACTTTCACCAGACCCCTCTTTATTCTTATAAATACCGTCTCACAAATGGTAGGTCTGCGATGAAACCTGAAAGGTGTTTAGAAAAAGGAAGATTAAAGACGATAGAGGGTTCAGACCACAGACCTGTTTCTTCCCTAGCTGTTCAGGTGGTCACATCTGGAAGAGGAAAAGCATTGATCATGGATGGAAGCAGGACCGTAGATCCCTATTTCATGGTCAGGGAATGTAAAAGCGTAGGGCTTGAGGAAAGGAAAATACTGAAAAAGATAATGGTTTCTAGAGCCTTCACCGCCTATCAGTGCAAAGATTTAGTAGAAAAAGTTGAGGCTAGATTAGAGGAGATGCCTATCATCTTTTTAGGTGCTGTAGCTCTGTCTCCTCTCTTTGAAGACAAAGAAATAGGGCAGGAAGAGGGAAGATGGCTCAGGTCCAAGTTGATAAAGAGGATGAACGAGTTGGTAAAGGAAAAAGAACTATACGGTGTTATTGTTGATCCAAATAGTGAGATATTTCAGAAAAGGAACAGGTCAGGAAAGGAAAGAAATGAAAGTTGCAGTAATAGAGGAAGGAAAAAATATATGAATCACTCCAACGCCTCATCGATTGGATGAATTATAGAAGAATCATAAACCTGCCCTTAGCAGCGATATTTTTTCTTCTGTTCCTTTTGGTGTTGTTGATACTTCCTATTATCATCAGTGGAGCCTTTAGGATGTTGGGATTCAGTCCCTGGCAAACCTTCTTTTTATTTTTCTTCTCACTTATAGGAAGCGTTGTGAATATACCAGTTTATTCAGTTAAGGTTAAACAGCGAGTCCAGATGTCTCGGACAGATTTCTTCATGGACTTTCTTTATCCTCAGGATTCTTTTTCTTACCAAGAAATGAAATCTACTATAGCGATCAATTTAGGTGGTATGATAATACCTGTACTCATATCTCTCTATCTATTAATAAACAATCCTCATCTAGTATGGCAGTACTTAGTAGGAACTGGCATAATGGCGACTATATGCTATAAATTAGCCCGGCCTATTCCTGGGGTAGGGAT
>CAYXPD010000038.1:0-7223 GCA_964466995.1 uncultured Thermoplasmata archaeon
CATCGGGAGGGTCGTACTCCATAAGTAGATGTGAGATGTGTTTTTCATCTACGATCTTATAGATGCCTTCGATCTCTTTCAAAACATTTTTTTCTTTTAATTTTTTAAGATGGTAGGATAGTGTAGAAGGTGGTATGTCCAATCCTTCGCTTATCTCACTGTGCTTTGCCTTCCCTCCATGGTTCAACAAATAAAGCACTATGGCCAACGGTTTTTCCTTCCTCAACAATCCTAATAACCTTTTATCTCTACTATCCAACCGTTCTCCATCATACTCTTCTGGATAATACCTCTTATAACCTTCTTCATCGACTTTATTCACCATCTCCATCTCTTCAAGTTTTTGAAGATGATACTTAACTAGATTCAGATTGAGTTCTGTTTTTCTCTGGATGGCTTTCATATTTAGACCGGGATACTCCTTCACGACGTTGAAAATCCTTTTTCTACTATCTAAATCTAGCTCAGGTTCTTCCATTTATCTACCTCTTTAATGTAGTGAAATAGAACAATATCAATATGATATTATCAAGGACCAGCACGGGGAGCCAGAAATCAAAGTCTATTTCGATGGGATGGATGTAGGAATTATAAGAAAGCCATATCCCTTTTATGAAGAAAGATAAAAAAGCCAAAGTGATAAATAGAAATTTGCTGTTCTTGGTCCGTTCGTACCCGAGTAGAGATATTATCGTCAGAGCTAGTGAAAGTACTGTCATCACTCCTAGAGTTGCATTATAGGCTAATTGCACGTATGTCATCTTGATTACCAAAATATAAGAAGAAAAAAAGAAATTTAAATGTTTTTAGTTCTCTTTCTTTGCGATCCATACGCTAGCCAAGACTATCACCGATGTTAGAAGAACCACTGGAAGATAGTACTGGATATCTAGCAAAGGTCTGAGCCCTGTCTCTTCCCTGGCTATTTCTATGGTGTGAGTTGAAAAGTGCGGGACCGTAACCAGGAGTTCTATCTTTTCAGAACCCATGCTAACTAAATACTCTGCCTCGTCAGATGATTCTACTAGATCATCATAATCTTCGGCCATCTCTATCTCTTTATCATCGAACCTCACTTCCAACTCTTCAAGCGCGTCTATTTCCAGTACCTCGTTGTATATCCTTATGGAAACTATCTTTCCGTCATCTTCTAAAGAGTCAGAGGAAACCATCACTCGAACCCTGTTGTTTTCCCGAACTCGGGTCATCATCTGCATGTCAGCGTAGCTTACCGCGGTCTCTGAAATACCGTACCTATCTCTATCCACTATAACCTGGCCTCCTATTTCACCA
The DNA here is from genome assembly GCA_964466995.1 of uncultured Thermoplasmata archaeon. Lineage (GTDB taxonomy): Archaea > Thermoplasmatota > Thermoplasmata > Halarchaeoplasmatales > Halarchaeoplasmataceae > Natronoplasma. The sequence continues at coordinate 1,294 of CAYXPD010000038.1, forward strand.
TGAGATATTCCCTCAGAAATGTTCTGTTCCATCATTCGTTCTCTATCCCTCTCTCTTTCATGTGCCCCTGAGCCTGTCATCCTGAACACGAAGAATATCTCCTCTTCGAAGGTGTAGTTGACAAATCCATCACTTACATTCACATCCAAAGACTCGTTCCAACCTCCTTCTCCTCGAGAGATTGATAGGAGTTTAGCCGTGTGATTCTCATAAGATAGATTCAGATTTGGACCATCACGTCCATCGAATTCAAGATCACCTAGCTCGAAACTTACTTTACCAGAATCATTTTCTTCGTCATCTCTATCGGTCTCGGCATCGATCTTCATCAAAGCCGGCGCTACATCATGTATTCTGATCTCCGCATTATCTCCTTCGATCTCATATCGAGGGCCCCGTGTTTCTGTTTCCTCCACGTTCATGTTTTGAACAACTACGCTCTCGAATATTAACAAATCAGTGTTGTTGGTATGAAGAGTGTAATTACTTATCCCGTTTTCCAGCAGATCAAAAGATGTAAAATATCCCTGAGTTCCGTTCCAAGATCTCCCTACACCTCTTTCTCTTCTCGGCCCCCGAGGAGGCTCGACTTCTTTTTCGTTCATTCCTGGACTGGAAGATTGCGGTCCATTTTTCTCACTAAAGGCCAATGTAGTAGCTGAAGTGAGTAGGAAAATCGACATCAGACCTACCCCCAATATCAGCAATCTATTCTTTTTCATCCTATCAATGTATTACTTGTCCTTGTTCGCTTATAAAGTTTATTTCACTATTTTCGAACAAAGACTGAAATAAATGAATAGTTAATCTATCTCAGTAAATGTTTTAAGTCGACTCTACATGGCCCCTAGCAATATCAGATATGAGCGGAAAGAATAAAACAAAGGATATCTATTACGGCTGGTTCATCGTCCTGGCGACTTTCATAGCTCTGATGGTATTGAGTATACGGAATTACAGTTTCGGAGTCTTCATAGACCCTTTGACCGAAGATTTCGGTTGGGATAGAGCTCCATTGACTCTAGTATTTTCTATCTCCCTGATTGTTTCATCCTTATTCGGCATAGTCTCTGGAAGGTTGAGCGATAAGTACGGTGTAAAAAAACTGATGGGTATTGGCACTATACTTCTATCTGCAGGATTCCTTTTGAGTAGTCAGATACAACATATTTATCATCTATATCTGAGTTTCTTTCTGATCGGGATCGCGGGGAGCGCGATATACATCCCAGCGACTACGACAGTAACAAGATGGTTCGATGAAAAAAGAGGTTTAGCAATTGGCATATCTGTAGCGGCTATAGCCATAGGGATGGCAGGGTTCCCGCCTCTACTCGAAAGGTCGATATACGCTTTCGGATGGAGATCAACGTTCATCCTCATAGGCATTTTGGCTCTATCAGCCCTATCTTTTTCTACTATCTTGATGAAACGGTCGCCACCAAGTAGTGAAGATGAAGAAAAAAGGATCGATGATGAGAGTTATACTTTAAAAGAAGCTTTGATGACTCGATACTTCTGGATAATCTACTTCATGTTTTTGATGGCTCAATTTTCTGCTTTAACGATCACTGTCCATATAGTCCCTTACTCAACCGATATAGGTTTACCGAGTTTTTATGCAGCGGCGACATTGACCGCCGTCGGACTGGCCAACATCCTCGGTAGAGTGCTCGGAGGCTGGACGTCCGATAGATTGGGCGTCATAAAAGGTGTATCTATATTTTTTGTTTTCCAGGCTTTAGCTATATTCGCTCTCCCATTATTCAGCGGTTTGTTAGCCATCTATTCCGTCTCAGTGTTATTCGGACTTTCGTACGGTGGATGGGTGATGATCTATCCAGTGATCACGAGCCGTCTTTTTGGGACTAAAAATTCAGGCGCTATTTTAGGAGCTTTAGGTACTGTGGCAGGTATAGGTGGAGCGGTCGGTCCATACGTAGCTGGATTTATCTATGATGTTACTGGATTGTATGATCTAGCCTTTCTGATAAGTGGTTCATTGATGTTAGCTGCTTTCGGACTTTCACTGCTGTTCATCTGGACCTACGATGAATAGAAAACTTAAGTAGAAAGGTTTTTGATTTATTTGGAAGAGGGATCCTCGATCAATTTCCAGCCTCTTCCATCTTTCTTTCAGCGTATCTGTTCGCGGCTTCCAAAGGAGTGATATCGTTCTTTCTAGCTTCCTCGAACATCTGATACAGTCTATCTTCTATACCTCTAGCGTCCTCTTTCGCATCTTCTAAGGTATTTCCCTCTTTTTCGTTGTAGACCGCTAGGAGACCGCCGGCATTTATTACGTAGTCTGGAGCATATAGTATCCCAGCTTCTTTCAGAGCTTCTGCATGCCTTTCTTCCTCAAGTTGATTGTTCGCACCTCCAGCAACGATATCACACTTCAATTCCTCTATAGTTTCGTCGTTGATGATACCGCCTAACGCGCATGGTGCGAATACATCACACTCTTCGCTGTATACATCCTCAGGGTCTATAGGTTCTAAACCTTTCTTTTCCATCTTTTTTACCGAGTCTTCGTCGATATCTGTACCTTTAACGTGAGCTCCATCTTCTAAAAGATACTCTGTTAGATAACTACCGACTTTACCAAGGCCTTGGACTAAAATTGTCGTATCTTCAAGGTCTTCAGGGTCATAGTCTTCATGTTCTTTAAGGGCAGCTTTGATGCCGTGATAAACACCTTTTGCGGTGATAGGAGAAGGATCACCTAGACCAGCTTCAAGGCCTACTACGTGATCGGTCTGTTCAGCTACTATAGCCATATCATCGGTAACCGTGTTTACGTCCTCTGCGGTGATATATCTTCCATCTAATGCATCAACAGCCTTACCATATTCTTCAAACCATTCTTCTGTTTTCTTTTCTGGATCTGCCATTATCACAGCTTTGCCCCCACCCAATGGAAGATCGGCAGCTGCCGCTTTGTAGGCCATGCCTTTCGAAAGGCGTTTGACGTCTTCGAGGGCTTCTTCTTCAGTATCGTAATCCCATAATCTAGTTCCTCCTAACGCCGGGCCCAACGAGGTGTCGTATATAGCTATTATAGCCATAGGTTCTTCTTCTCCAGAAGTCTCTAGATGAGCTTTGTAGACACCTTCATAGCCTTCCACATCGAGCTTTTCAAGCCTCATATATTTTCTCCTCAATCCCAGCTATTTGAATTGAATATTTATGTTTTTGGCCCGTAATCAGGTGTGCAAAAGAGGAAGAATACTTTTTGATCCGATAATAAAATCTAGATCTACCCAAAAAATCATTATGTATCTGCCTTAATAGATGTGAAGCACATGACTATTCAAATCGAACTAAAAACGGATAAGACCGAGTACGAAGTCGGAGAGAAGGCCAAAGCTAAGATAACTTTAGTCAACGAGGGAGATGTAGAGGAAGAGATATTTTTCAACAACGGTCAGCGATATGATTTCATCCTGAAGAGGGGGAGGAAGAATATCTGGCAGTGGTCGGAAGATAGGGTGTTCATAATGGCCACGGGAACGGTCAATTTAGAACCCGGGGAGGAAAAGTCATATGAATCGGAGTTAGAGACTGAAGACTTATCTCCTGGAGAATACGAATTGATCGGGATGATCACAGGAAAACCAGAATTCAGAGAGTCTTGTTCCATAATCGTTATCGAGAGTTGAGGCTAGGTTTGAATCTCTTTCGATCGTCTACGACGCCTTTACAGTTTATGAAAAGAATGATTAAATAGTCATCCTGTATTTTATAGAAATAAAGTGTTGGATTTGAAAAAAGAAAAGCTATTGATCAGATTAATAAACAGATTCTTTCCTCAAAGGTTCAAACTGGCGAATCTGACAAATTATCCTGTTATCGGAGACGTATTCGATAAGTTGTTTTTTGAAGAAGACCACATGTACTACCTCACTAAAGACGAAGTTATAGAGATGAACAAGGTCATAGAGATGCCCGATAATTATGTCTTACCTTCTAAGATCGTGGAGCACTTCATAGAAGAAGCTGATCACCACTGGATAATGGATTTCTGTATCTGCAGGAAGTCCAACGGATGTGATGACTTTCCCGTCGAGTTGGGATGCCTGTTCCTGGGAGAAGCCGCTAAAGACATCGATCCAGAACTCGGTAGACTCGTTACGAAAGAAGAGGCACTGGAACATGTGGAGAAGTGCAGAAAAGAAGGTCTCGTCCATCTGATCGGCAGGAACAAGCTAGATCCAGTATGGTTGGATGTTAGGCCTGATAAAAAACTGATGAGTGTATGCAATTGTTGTCCGTGCTGCTGTTTATGGAAGATGCTTCCTGACCTGAGAGAGGACATCGAAGGGAAGATAAAGAGTCTACCAGGCGTAGAGATAGAGGTTAACGAAAGATGCGTCGGATGTGGTAAATGTACCGAAGTCTGTTTTGTTGATGCTATAGAAATGAAAGATGGTAAAGCGGTGATAACTGAAGACTGCAGAGGATGTGGAAGGTGCATCGAAGTCTGCCCCGAAGACGCTGTAGAACTTGTGATGAGAGATCTAGATTACTATGATAAGTCCATCGGGGAGTTGGAAGATGCCGTGGATGTTTATTAACGATAACCGAGAGAAGAACTGCGAACAGTAGATTAAAAAAATAATTTTCGAGGAAGAAGATAGATGTGAAATCCATTGAAAGCTGGTGGATGAAGTATCTTAATAACTACAATCGGAGTAAGGTTTTTCAGCTGTTTAAAAAGTACTTTCTATCAAGGAACTTTACCGACCGGAGCCAGATAGATCGTGAATTCATCTTCCCCGTCGACTTCGAGCAGAGAATCCATCAGATCCTGATCGTAGGCAGCGATGGCACAGGTCCCGCAATTTACAGCTTCACACGCCATGTATAAGTTCTGGCAGACATGACCCGCGTCTATCGCGATCACCTTGTAAGAGGCTTCCCCGTAACGCCACTCCATCCTGTAAGGTATAGTGGTCCAGATGAAAGTCGCGGCGGAATTTCCTACGAATGATTGGCCCCTCGCCGCTTTTGTCACTTTTTTACCCATATCATCGCATTCAGTAACTTTCGTCAGCTTATGCTCTAGTGGAAGATACCTGTAGATAGCTTCCTCCAATCCTTTTACTTCAAATGCAGCTATGTAAGTTTCGAAAGAATGTCGACATCCGGCTGAAGGGACCACCCTGTAGGCGTGTCCAGAATACAATTCTTCACGTATCCCCTGTGTTGACCAAAGAAGAAAAGACAGTTCCTCTAGTTCTAGAGGTTCGTTCGTAAAAGAGCGTTTTGATTCTCTGTTAGATATAGCTTCAACTAGGCTGGCATCGATGTCCAATTTTTTCGGTTCGGGCAGCTCTATCAGTTCCGCATCTTCGGGCACCGGCTTCTGTACCGGCGGCATCGGAACACCTTTCTTCTGGTCGGTCTGGGAAAAATCTACTTTTTCTCGGATGTGGTCTTTAAGAAATTCTCGATCCATGATCGGATATCTCGGAACAGGAGTAAAAAACTTTGCGTGTTGAAAATCCGAATAGAACGATAACCCTATCCTGTTTTCTTGTTCAAGATATCAGTTCAGCATCGAGTTCGATATCGACAGAAGCTAAAGCTTTGGAGACCGGACAGTTCTTTTTCGCTTCCTGTGCTATCCCATGGAAAACGTCTTCTTCTATATCTGGTACTTTAGATCGGTTTTTCAACTTTATCTTAGTGATCTTGAAGTCGTCCTCTACCATTTGAAGATCGACGATGGCTTCAGTTTGAACACTTTTCGGATCATAGCCCTCTTCACCTAGAGAAGCTGCCAGCGCCATGGAAAAGCAGCCCGAATGTGCCGCAGCTATCAATTCTTCCGGATTCGTTCCCTTTCCTTCTTTAAATCTTGAAAGGAAGCTGTATCGACCCTCGAAGGCACCGCTGCCGAATTCCATGTTTCCCTCTCCATC
>CAYXPD010000039.1:0-7208 GCA_964466995.1 uncultured Thermoplasmata archaeon
CCTCTTTCAATCTCGGGGGGAAGGACTTCTATAGGCCCAGAAGAACTCGATCTACTAGGTCTAACAATAAAGAGATTCATTTCAGAAGAGGGTGGTATAGTACTTCTTGATGATATAGATTATCTCATATCTAAAAACGACACTTCTAAAATTATAAAACTCATACATTCCATCGAAGACCAAATAAAAGGTGGATCTAGTACATTCCTTATCTCTTTTAATATCTCTAAAATTGGAAATAACGATGCCCAAAGGTTGAAAAACCAACTCGATTTTGATATCAAAAACGCAAGAGAAAGAAAAGAGGAAACCTATATCCCTCAAAATGGTGAAGACCTAGTTTCCCAAGTAAGGGATATGATGGATTTTTTGAAAAAGCAGGAACATTATATAGAGAGAGAGGAAGAAAAAATAAAGAAAGAGAGACCTTCCCAGACTTCATATACTGATGAATTAGAAGCTATAAAGGATGAGGTGGAAGTTTTAAGGGAAAAAAATAGAGCTTTGAAAGATGAACTAGAAAATTTAAGAACAAAACCTGAGGATAAACGTGAAGAAAAAGAATTTAAAGAGGAGATAGCAAAAGAAGTCATAGCTACAGTAGAGGACGAGAAAGAAAATCTCGAAGACCAAATGGAAAAAATCGGAGAGGCAAAAAAGGAAAAGTCGCAACTAAGGAAGAAAGAACCCGCCTTTGTAAGAACGCTGCGTAAATTGGAAGATGAAGTTTCTTCGTTACGTGATGAGGTAAAGACAATAAAAGAAGAAAAGACGGAAAAAGTAGATGAAGGTAAAGAAGAAACCGATACGACGGAGTCTGATCGTCTAACTGATATAGAGTATGTAGAGGATGAGGAAAAGACGAAAAAGATTGAGTCCGAAACATCATATGAGATGCCAACCGATAAAGATCATGAAGAACCAGAAACGATCGCTTCAGAAACCCCGATAGATATACAAGTCGATGAAGATAATGAAGAACTAGAAACGATTGAATCTGAAAGTTCGATAGATACCCAAGTCGAAGAGGAAGAAGAGGAGTTGGAGACAATCGATTCCGAAACCTCATCAGAGATGCAAACCGAAGAATATCAGGAAGAAATAGAGACGATCGAATCTGAAAGTCCAACATCTACGCAGGTCGAAGGAGAACAGGAGGAATCGGAGATAATTGAATCTGAAACCTCATCAGATGTGTCTTCTGAACTTGATCAAGATGTTATCCAAGAGCCAAAATTAGAGGAGGAATACTCGAGTGAAAAGGAAGAAATATCAGAAAAAGCCGAAGAAAAATCGAAGGATGAAAGTAAGGAACGAGAAGTAGACGATAGAATCAGTCAAGATGGCGATAAAATCATACTGAGATCAGGTTCTAGGTTAACCGAAGACATAGAATCAGATGGTGAAATCAAAGTTCAAAATGGAGTTACGGTGAAAGCCTCTTTAAAATCACAGAATGATATAATCATCGATGATGAAACGATCGTTCATGGTGATATATTATCTGAATCAGGGGATGTAAAGATAGGAAAAGATTGTAAGATCCATGGTGAAATATCTGGTGATAATGTGTCTATCGCTGAGAGAAGTAAAGTGGATGATATAAATGCTAGAGAAGAAGTAGTCTTGGAAAACAATACGATAGTCAAAAATATTCTATGCAAAAATTATGTAAAAATCTTTGAAAATGTCGAGATCGACGGTGGAGTAGATTATGGGGGACAGTTAGATTTGAAGGGAGAATATACCAACATTAGAGGAAGAATACGACCTATAGATGAAGAGGTCGTTGAGGAGAAATGGGCATAGATTGACTCAGTCACCCATCTAGGTTAATTTCCTTTACATTTACTCTCCAATCTCTTTATAATTTCAAAATACTTTTCTATTTTTTTCTCTGTAAATCCTATCAATGGTCTGATAATCATTACGTCATGCTGTTTTTCCGAGTAATCTTCTAGTCTTTCACCAGATACTAATCCCTTGATATCTTTAGGATGTTCACTCTTCAATACCCTATCAAAACTTTTTCTATCGATTTTTTTGAGATTTGGATCCCATTTTCTAAGTCTATCGCCCCATCTTTCATTTTGGATCAAAACATATGGACGGGCCCCTCTCTTCATCATCAACCAAGTCGCTAAAAAATCATATTTATCTTCTATACGAGCCGCTACTTTTCCCTGTGAACTCAATGGTAAGCCACCGGGTCCTTCTTCTATTTTTGTAAAGATGTAAGCCCTATCATGTCTGACCTCGATATGAAATTCATGTTCCGGTTCATCTAGGTTCACCTGTAAATCTGGGTTCCGGTTTAATATTGTCCTCCCAACTTCATCTTCGATATCTTGGCTTGTATATTCGTGTTGTCCTACCCTCCTAGCCCTGACCGCGAAAGTTCCAAATATTCTATCTGCAAATTTTTTCGCTTCGTCGTTAATCTCTTCGATATTAGATCTTAACTTTTTAACTGGACTGTAGGATACAATTCCAAATATTCTAGAAAATAGATAGGAATTTTCATCTTGAGTGTAAGCAAATATTCTACCCAATCCCTCTTTTTCCAAGACCACCTCTTTATTTCTTGAAAGGAAGGTCCTTTCTATATTATCTATCAATATATCTTCGAAATGTTTTCTGATGTTGGAACTTTTAGTACCTATTTCACCGTATCGAAGAAGGTGAGGTATAAGGTGATCACTATCTTCTTTACTTTCACCAGCCGCCATAATGTGTCAGCTCTTCAGCTTTCATCTTTTCCGGTTTATCAGACTCACCTTCAGAATGTGCTATCGGCAAAATAGCTATCGGTCTAACTCCATCAGGGATATCGAGTTGGTTAGCGACTTTATCCTCTTCGAAAGCTCCTATCCAGCATGAGCTGTACCCCATATCAACCACCGCTAAAAGCATGTTCTCTATTGCGGCGGTGGCGTCCTGGATAGAATAGAGTTCTCTTCCACGATCACCGTACCTTTCAGCAGACCTTTCTTTGTTCGCACAAACAACGATCACCCAAGGAGCATCGCTTATGAATGACTGTCCATATGCATTCTCTACCAATTTTTCCTTTTCCTCATCTTTTTTCACGATTATGAAGTCTCTCGCCTGTCTATTACCCGCAGAAGGAGCCATATGACCGATCTTCACTATCTCTTCTATATCATCTCTGGGGATATCATCTTCAGTGTAAGATCTAACGCTTCTTCTCTTTTCGACGACTTTTTTGAATTCCATATATTAAACCCTCCTATCCATTTATCTTTTCAGCGAACTCAGCCATCCATTTGCCATAATAATTACACTGTTTCAATTCTTCTTCATCCGGTTCACCTATAACAACAGGTCCATAATGGTCACCTTTTGGCATGCCTTTTATTATCATACCATGGATTATTAGTGATTCCAATAGGGCCATTATCGTCGTTTCATTTCCACCAGCTGTATTTGCACTTGAGGTGAATGCTCCTCCTACAGTACCTTCCAAATTTCCGTGATGTTCTATACTTTTATCTAAGAACTCTTTTATCTCAGCGCTTGGAAGTCCGTAATAAGTAGGAGAACCTAGTATAATACTATCATATTCCGGTAAAGATTCTATTTCAGCTTCATCTACAGATTTTAGATCTACTTCAATATCTGCATCACTTTCTTTGGCACCATCTGATATCTCCTTAGCCATTTTTTCAGTTGTACCACCTTTTGAATAATAACAAATCAACATATTAGTCATCTTATCACCTATGTATAAAAATACTCGTTTAATATCTTTTGGTAAAATGATGTTCGGACTGTAAATTTCTAATGTCTATATCTCTTTTAAATTGGTCTTACTGTTAAAAAATCACAAAAGTTATGTAAGACAACTTCAATCTACGTCCCAAAGGATTTCCTCGACTCAAAACTGAAGGTGAAAGCTTGTTAAGTGAAGAAGAAACGATACAGATCGTGAATTCTATTAGCCAAGAAAATTTCCAAAAGATATCTTCAGAACTTTTGGAAAAGATGGGGTTTGACATTTTCTCTATGGAAACAAGAGATGATTCTATCTTAGTCGAAGGAGATATCGAGAGAGGAGGTAAAAAACGAGATTATCTGATAAAATGCAGTCGTTCAGAGGAAAATCTTAAGGAAGAGATAAAAGAGTTACATGAACTTCTAGGCGGGAAAAAATATGGACTATTTTTAACTACAAGGTTAAAAGATAGAAAAGTGGAGAAAACTGAAAAGATCGAGTTCGTAGGTGGGACTCCTTTTTACAAACTTCTGAAAAAATTCGATATGCTATCTCAAATAGAAAAGTATGGGGAAAGGCTGAGAGAGGAAGAGGAGACTGAGAGAAGTGACGATAGAAAAACCAGTCCTGATAAGTCGGAAATCGAAGAATGGGGAAAGAAAGGAAAGAACCTATATCAGGCTGGAAGATATCAAGAGGCGATTAAATTTTTTGAGAAGGTGCTGGAGAGAAATCCAGAGGACCATGTGGCATTGAATAATAAGGCTTTATGTCATATAAAAGAAAATGAATACGAAAAAGCACTTGAATCTATAAATGAAGCGATATCTATAAATTCTAACTTCGAAGATGCTTATTTGAATAAAGCTTTCATATTGGAAAAAAGAGGGGAACTAGATAAAGCGAAAGAGACAGCAAAAGAATTAGTCGATTTGAAACCTGATAAAGGAAATTATCATTACATCTATGCTGCTTATCTTAGAAAAACAGGTGAACTCAAAGAGGCTTGGGCAGCTACCGAAAAAACTCTAGAAGTCGAGCCAGGACATGAAGAAGTTAAGAAGCTTCGTTCATCCCTGAGGAAAGAATTGACGGATGAAATTGCTGAGGAACCGGAAGAATTGGAAAAAGAAGGGCTTGAAGAAGCAGGTGATTCTAAAAGGGAATTCGAAGGTTTAAAAAGAGAAAACGAAGAACTAAAAGAAAGGCTCGAAGAAAGAGAATCTAAAATCTCTGATTTACAAGAAGAAATAGAAGATTTAGAATCTGAATTATCAGAGATCCAAGAAGAGAAGAAAAAGGTTGAAAACAAATTTAAAATGGAGAAAAATCGACTTAGAAATTCCTTAAAGCTTAAGCAAGAAAGAGTTGACAAGTTGCAAGAGAAAAGGGATGAGTTGAAAGAGACTCTAGAAGAGATTAGAGAAGACGAAACTGAAGTTGAAGAATCTACACAAGAAGATACAGAAAATAAAGAAAAAGCAGTAGAAGAGTTACAGACTCTAAAATATGTTGGTCCTGAGCTTGCCGAGAGGATTTATGATAGCGGTTACAAAAGTGTTGATGATTTAAAAGAAGCTTCTAAAGGCGAATTGAGTGAAATAAAGGGTATGGGGTCTGCTATAACTGAGAAAGTTATAGAATACCTTCAAGAGGAGTGAGTTTTTAAGTTCAGGATATTCAAAAACAACTCTGAAATTAAAAGATAAGATATATTCAGGTTTCAAAAGTTTTTTCTATCTCTTCCAGAACTTTTTGCTCATCGAATGGCTTTATGATGTAACCCGATGCTCCTTTGTTCATCGCCTCAGTTATCTTTTCGTGTTGCCCTACTGAGGTGACCATAATAACCTTCTGATTCTCATTCTTTTTCTTGATCTTTGGAAGGGCTTCTAATCCATCCATCTCCGGCATTATAACATCTAATGTTATAAGGTCCGGGTCATGTTCATCCATCATCTCTAAACATTCCTTCCCATTCTCCGCTTCACCTACTACCTCATAATGATCGGAGATCAGATCCCTTAATGTCTTGCGCATGAATTGGGTATCTTCAGTTATCAAAACACTTTTTGACATGGTGATTTTGAATTCGAATAGGCGTATTTACTATTTTTCCTAATATTTCAATATATTAGCATAAAGAAGCAAGCATTAAATATTCTTATTTTGTGAAGGGGGGTCCGCGGAACCATTTCATCTATCTGAAGGAAAATCTAAGAAGTCAGAGCTTTCGGAAGGATTTGTGAAGGTTCTAGAGGGTTTTAAACCATCAATTATAAAAACATATGAAAAACCCTCTATTTTTAGTGGATCTTGAACGGCCTTTAAATAAGAAAAGGCAAGCCACCGGAGGGATTTGAACCCTCGGCCTGCTGATTACAAGTCAGCCGCTCTGCCGAACTAAGCTACGGTGGCGAGTTGTAACGAGTCGAGTAGATATGCAGTAAGTTGGAAATCCTTTTTGACGGACTGCCGAACTAAGCTAAGGTGTCAAGGTACCAATTCGCTGTGAAAATCCCATCAAAGTACCATAGACTTAATGTTTTTGGTCCCTATTTAATATCATTTTGGTAATAGATTTCTTGAAATCTTGTCCGACGTTAACTTGGACATAGTCCAATCCGGTTTAATTCTATAGAGCCCTACTTAGTTCCATAAAATAAGATTTTTGGTTAGTTGGTTGGGAAATGGTAAAAAAGAAGCCTAGAAAAGTTACTTTTTATTCCTAACCTACGAGGTGAATTGAGAGGTAATACTCACTCTCAGTTAGCGTCAAGAGAGATTGACCTTTTAGGATAACTTGTAGGACAAAAATTTTAATGTAAGACATCTATTTCTTTTTCATAGATATTTTAAATCAATTATCATACGAACAAAATATTTATATAGTTTGATTTCTTTTACCTTATTGTCCTACACTAAGAGGAAACTAGTCATACAATAAGTCATATATGTAAGACGAAATACGCACTAAAGGTGATAGATAAAATGGAAAAGAAAATCTCGCTGCGAGTGGCTGACGAGGATCTTGAAGTCATAGACTCATTCATAGCTAGACATGATTTCAGTAACCGATCAGAATTCTTGAGAAAGGCAGCTCTTGACTTTATAAAAAGATACAACCCGCCGATAGGTCAGAAAGAGATTCCTGAGAGTATTACACTACCTACCCAGTTAAAGAACAATATACAGTATCTTATAAACATGGGACACTACAACGATTGGCAGGATGCCATCCATGAATTGGTAAGAGAGGGACTATTGAAAGAAGATATACAGAAACTAAAAAGTCAGTATGACACTGTAGGTGAGTTGAGCAGCAAAGTAGAATCTTTCAAGAGAATGGCTGAAAAAGAGAACGAATACATGAAGAGATAGTACCTGTTAATTGTAGGACATTCATTAGATTCCCGAAATATCGGAGGATATTAAATGGAGGAGAAAAGCCCCGAATACCCCAAATCTGAGG
>CAYXPD010000040.1:0-7187 GCA_964466995.1 uncultured Thermoplasmata archaeon
ATAAAAAGGAGTTTACGAAAGTCGTAAGTCTTATATACTACCATTTGAATAATTAGTTAAGCAATTAGGTGTTAAAGATGGCAAAAGAAGGTCTTTCAAAAGAGCAAGAGGAATTGGTGGACAGACTCATTAAAGCTGGGCTTCAGAAAAACATAGCTAGAACGTTGGTATTTGTGGCTAGCAGAGAAGAGACGAAAAGCAGGGAGATCGAAGACGCTACCGATTTAAGGCAGCCAGAAGTATCCATCGCTATGCAAGAACTAAGGGGGAAAGGATGGGTTACTAAGAGAGATATCAAAAAAGAAGGAAAAGGCAGACCTGTTCACGGTTATCAATTAGATAAACCTATCGAGGAGATTATCGACGAGATCGAAGAAAAAGAAAAAGAGAGGATACAAGAGATCAAAGAGAACGTTGAAGAGATTAAAGATCTAGCCGATTCGGTTTTTTGATTACTCTAGAAATTAATATTGGCAAAAGGGCCCATAAAAACTCTTGCTTCTAATCAACATTTTTCTTCAAAACCCTTTTCATTTCCTATTATTATTTTGTCGGAAACACCTAAGAAGAGTCCATTTTCTATGACTCCCGGTATTGAATTCAATTTTTGTGATAAACCTTCCGGATCTTTTATCTTTCCAAAATCACAGTCTAAGATATTGTTTCCATTGTCGGTCTTGTAAACTGATCCATCATCCTTCCTGAGCTGTGCTTCACAGCCCAATCCTTCCACACTATCAGAGATTCCTTTCTGCCAAATTGATAAAATTTCTATCGGTAGATCAAAACTTTCTCCTAAAATATCGACCATCTTTGAAGGGTCTACGATAACGATATAATTGTTGGTATTATAAGCGATGATTTTCTCTCTCAACAGAGCCCCACCTCCTCCTTTAATCAAGTTCATCTCCGGGTCGACTTCGTCAGCACCGTCTATCGTCAGATCTATCTTGTCGGCCTCGTCGAGTTCCACTATATCTATTCCAGCTTTTTTCGCCCTCTCTTCGGTTTTTACGGAAGTGGGTATCCCAACAATGTCGAGATTTTCTTCCTTGATCCTTTGGCCTATCTTTTCGATAGCGTATCTTGCAGTAGAACCTGTTCCAAGTCCGACTACCATCCCATCCTCTACATATTCAGCCGCTCTATAACCTGCATTTTTTTTCTGTTGAGACCGATCGATGCTCATAATCATCAATTAAAGGAATAATGCCCAACATTATTAATCTTATTCAAGTCGGGAGAACGAGACCTAATGATTTATATAACAGGAGTCTTTAATTCCTAACCAGTTTACGGTGTAAAAATGGCCAGATTTCCAGAAGCAGAAAAAAGACTCTTAGACAAAAAGATATGCATGCACTGCTATGCTAGCAATCCAGTAGAGGCTGAAAAATGCAGGAAATGCGGTGAAAAGAAGCTCCGCATGAAAGCCAAAGAAAGTCGAAGATTGTAATCAATTTTTACTCTTTTCCTTCGTCTTTTGAAGAACAATCTGGATTCGGGCAGAATTCCCAGTCCTCTTTACTTTTTCTTGGCATCTTTTGTATAGGGGCTCCACACTTTTCACACTGTTTATCTGCTGATTCTAACCCCCCTTTCTGTGGGAGAGGATACGTATTTTTACAGTCAGGATAATTTGAACAACCTAGGAACCTTTTTCCCTTGTAAGATCGCTGCTCACTCATCTGACCCCCGCATTCTGGACATTGACCTCTGTACCTCTCTTCTTTATTATAATCACATTTCATATCGATACAGAGTTTTTCGGTATCCCCGCCATGGTAGACTTTTATCATGGGAGAGCCACATTCGGGGCATTTATCATCAGTTGGTTTCACCGTCCCGGATCGAGGTATATTATAAGTGTTTTTACAGTCTGGATAGTTCGAACATCCAACGAATCTACCATTGTTCGATTTTCTTATAACTAGAGTACCGTCTTCACATTTAGGACATTTTCCAACTGCGTTTTGATCTCTTAAAGATCGCTTCAATTCCTTAGAGATCTCTTCTCTATCTTCTTTAAGAGATTTGACAACTTTTTGAAGCATCTCTCTAGATTCTTCGATAACTTTCTCTTTCTCTAAATCTGCTTCAGCTATCTTTTTCATATCCTCTTCAAGAGTCCTCGTCATATCGGGCTTAGTCACCATCTCAGCGTGGTTTTCGAGAGTCTTTACCACGCTTTTTCCAGAGATAGTCGATCTAGGAACTTTTCCTTCGATGAAGTTCCTATTGTAGAGTTTCTGTATTATTCCATGTCTAGTACTTTTGGTCCCTAGACCTTTATCTTCCATCAATTGGACCAGCTTACCTTGGGAATAACGGTTGGGAGGCTGTGTTTCCTTCTCCTCCATCCTTACATCAGAAACATCAACTTTTTCGCTTGGTTGAAGCGAGGGTATCTTGGTCTCCTTGAACTTGTAGTAAGGATAATACTTTCTCCAACCATCTTTTACCAATTCAGTTCCACTTGATTTGAACTTTTCATCTTTTATATCGAATTCTGCCTTTCTCAAACGCTTTATGCCATAAGGAGCTAAAGTCGCCAGGAAACGACGTAGGATGAGTTCGTAAACTTTCCATCTATTCCCGCTCAGATCGTTCTTAGTTGCGGGCTTTATGGGATATATAGGCGGATGGTCTGTACTTTCTTTTTTACCTTTCGTGGGCCATATCTTGTCTTGAGACAGAACTTCTTCAATCTCATCAGTTAATTCAGAAGACCTCAATTTTTTTAGATGGCTCTCTAAATGAAGGCTATCCGGATAGACGGTATTTTCTGTTCTAGGATATGAAATCCATCCCTCAGTGTATAGACTTTCAGCGGTGTTCATCGCCTGAGAAGGACTCATATTCAACTTGTTCGCATCAGAAAGAAATTTAGTCGTGTTGAAAGGGGAAGGAGGCCAATCTTTTTTTGTTTCCTCTTCGAAAGAGAGTGTAGTTGCTTTATCGGCTATTTCAACTTTATTATAAACTTTGTCCGC
Source organism: uncultured Thermoplasmata archaeon (assembly GCA_964466995.1). Classification (GTDB taxonomy): domain Archaea; phylum Thermoplasmatota; class Thermoplasmata; order Halarchaeoplasmatales; family Halarchaeoplasmataceae; genus Natronoplasma. The sequence continues at coordinate 2,994 of CAYXPD010000040.1, forward strand.
TCTTTTTTTCTGCCAGATTCTGCTTTCCTCGTAATTCGCTTCGAATTCAAAGTCTTTTTCAAGAAAGGCACTTATCTTCCAGTAAGGTTCAGGATCAAAATCTTCTATCTCTAGGTCTCTATCTACGACGATAGCTAAAGTAGGACTTTGAACTCTTCCAACCGAGAGATAATCCTTACCATATTGTCCAGATGCCTTGGAAAGGAAGCGTGTAAGTACAGCTCCCCAGGCAAGATCGATAACCTGTCTCGTCGCTGCAGACTCTGCAAGGTTAACATCAACATCCTTCAGATCAGAAAAAGCTTTTTCTAGTTCGCTTTTTGAGATAGAACTGAAGCGTGCTCTTTTAACCGGGATACCACCGAGTTCTTTTTTGACCAGTCTCACAGCCTCTAGTCCGATAAGTTCACCTTCCCTATCATAATCTGTAGCGACTATAATACGATCGGCTTTCTTACCGGTCTTTTGAAGAAGATTAACTATCCTCTTTGCGGTGATCTCCTTTTCAGGCTCGATCCATATGAGGTCTTCTTCATCCACTTTACTCCAGCTGTTGTATTCATCCGGATAGTCATACTCTACGATATGACCTCGGAGAGGGACTGATATGAAATCTTCACCATCTCTTTTAAATTCAAAATACGGATAATCGTAGTAAGATTTCTGTGTTTGGTTTCCTCCGGAAAGAAGCTGAGATATCCGGGCTGCGGCACTTTTCTTCTCACAAATCACTAGTGTCGTCATCAAAACTGACCTACTTAAGGTAGGTTATTTAATTCTTCTGATGCATTTTTCCTATCGTCGAAGAACATAAATCGAAACCACACTCAAGACATACACCACATCCCTCAGATGGACGATAATTTTCCGATCCGCAGTTAGGACAGCTATCTCTCATGTCTTCAAATTCATCTACTCCATTAAAAAGGTAAAAAGAGGGGGTGACTGAAAGTGCTCATTTAACCGTGATACTTTCGACATTTACTTCTTTTTTATTTTCATCGATATTGACCTCGATTTCACCGACGCTTTTATCCGAAATGCAATAACCATCCTTGAATTCATCTAATGTCAATCTTTGTCTAGAGTATGGAGGAAAAAGAGAGGATTTCAAGGCATCTTCGACACCATGAGGCATACCGTCCGAACCGAATATCAGATCTTTGCCGGGGACGAAACCGACTTCATCGATCAACATCCTGAATGGATTGTTCATCTTCAGATACTTTTCAGATAATCGGTCGCTGTAATGATCGGAATCAAGGCTGAAGTTCGGCTGCATGCTTAGAGTGATACCAAGTGATTTAGCTTTTTCCGCTATATTTTTATCTATAAATTGGGCGTGTTCTATTCTTATCTCTGGCAGGTCAATATCTTGAAGGCCTGATATGGTTTTCACCGCGGTCTCTGTAGCTCTGTCACCTATTGCGTGGATAGAGACCATACCTTTATCTACTTCATTCAGTAATTCAGACAGACTTTCCTCATTGTGAAGAAGAACACCATCGTTCCCATCCGGAAAAGTTTCTTTGATAGCGGCTGTTTTTGGGCCTAAAGCACCGTCAGTAAATATCTTGATGCCTTTGAGCTCATCTTTCGCCTCTTCGCTCATATCACGATAAGTGGGAAGATCTGTCCAAAGATCAGTCCTTTGGATATAGCCCGACTTCTTAAAAGTTTCTAGGGCATTTTCGTTAGGGACTAGCATGTCCTCGGTTTTCCAGATTCCTTTCTCAAGGTAAAAATCATATAGAGAATCAAGTTTTTCCTGATTCAACCCCTCGATCTGGATAAGGAATCTCATTATCTCAGGCAAATTATGTTCCATCCAACTTGGGTCTTTCATTTTTTCGAGTATCTTGTTATTATCATAGTTCTCTTTGACCATCTCTTCAGCTTTACTATTTGATAAAAAACCGTGAAAGGAAAGATTACATATGATGACAGGCGGCAATTTTTCTAGGTCATTTTCAGTAAAGGAATAATAAGAATTGTTCCATCCTAGAACTACATTCACTTCTTCTCTTGTAGTATTTTCTTCTATAACTGCAATGGCCTCATCCTTATCTTTTACCTCGGATAGATCTGCGGAATCAAAAAATGCTGCGTACTGACTAGGATGGCCATGGTGGTCATATAGTAAAGGGATCGTTTCTTTTCTTGACATATTTTGGTAGAAGTATGGTATAGTTATTTTAAGTTTGTTTCTCCGGATGAATTCTCTAAAAAAAGATTTATAACTCCCATTTCATTTGCATGAACGTGAAAACATGGGAGAAGAATATCCACTTGAAGAGCTCGCTAGTTTACCCGAGTTTTATCACCCAACAGCTTCACCAGACGGGAAAAAAGTAGCATTTTACTGGGATAAAAGCGGTAGGAACGAACTCCATGTCATGGACTTGGAGAGCGGAGATATAAAGCAGGTTAGTGATGGCGAAGTTCCTAAGAACGCACGCTGGTTCATAATGTGGGGCAGCGATAGTAAAAAGGTATATTTCCACAAAGACGAGGCAGGTAATGAACAGAATGATATTTACTCTATAGACTTAGAGGGTAATGTCGAAAGCGTAGTAACAGCAGATGGACAATGCATCCTACAAGATGTTAGTGATGACGGGAGATATTTGCTATTCACCAGTGATATGGGTGAACAGATGAACCTCTATCGATATGACTTGAAGGAAGATATCATGGAGCAACTCACGGAATACGAGCAGCCAGTGATGAATGCACTGTTCAGTTCAAAAGGAGACATGATCGCCTACGAAACCAATGAATCGGATGATCTAGAGAATCAAGATGTATACATATGCAGGTTCGATGGGTCAGAGAAAAGAAGACTCGAGATAAGTGAAGATGGTTATGAAACTTCCTTGAGCGACTGGTCTCCTGACGATTCTTCTTTACTCATAAGCGATAACTCTACCGATATGGTCAGAGCAGGTATTTTTGATTTGGAAAGCGAGAACATAGAATGGTTCGGTTCTAACGAATATGAAGAAAGACCAGTTTCCTTCTTACCCGAAGGAGACGGTTTCCTCGGATTCAGGATCAAAGAGGCAGGTTGGATTCCTTTAAAGTACGATCTTGATGGTTCGGTGGATGAACTCGAATTGAATGAAGGTGTTTGTTCATTCCCTCAAGGAGGCAGCGGCGGTCTTTTCGTTTCTGATAAGGAGATCGTCATCCCTTACACAAAACCTGATGAAAGAAAAGAATTGTACAGATACGATATAGAAAAGGACGAATTTGAAGTGGTATTGGAAGCGGAGTACGGTGACATAGATCCAGATAGTTTCATAGATTCTGACTACGTTACCTATAAATCCGTAGACGGCCTTGAAATCGGAGCTCTACTTTATGATTCAGGAGAAAGACCCTCTCCCGCAGTAGTTATGGTCCACGGAGGTCCACATTTCCAATCAACAAGAGCATTCAATATATACGCTCAATTCTTAGCTAGTCGAGGCTTTACCGTATTACAACCGAACTATCGCGGCTCTATAGGTAGAGGTAGAGAATTCAAACTTATGATACATATGGATTGGGGAGGCAAAGAACAGGACGACGTCGCCGAAGGAGCGCGTTGGCTGAAAGAACAGGATTGGATCGATGAAGACAGAATCGCGGTTTTCGGAGGTTCTTACGGCGGTTATTCCACTTATATGCAGATGGTCAAGTATCCTGAGTTGTGGACCACGGGTATAGCGTGGATAGGCATCACTGATCTCCATAAACTTTACGAAGAGGACATGCCCCATTTCCAGTCGATGCTGGAAGAGAATATGGGTGATCCCGAGGAGAACTACGAGTTGTGGAGAGATAGGAGTCCTATCGAACATGTAGAGAATATGGAAAGACCTATTCTGATGATACACGGCGTTAACGATCCAAGATGTCCTATCGAGCAGGCGAGGATTTTCAGAGACGCATTAGAAGATATGGGCTGGGAAGAAGGCGAAGACTTCGAACTCGAAGAGTTAGGTGAAGAGGGACACGGAAGCACAGATATCAGTCAGAAGATAAGAGCGTTCAAAATATTAGAGGACTATCTGGACAGGCGATTATAGGCCTCCGACCCAAAGAGTCAAAACAACCTTATCTATTTCTCTTTTTTACATTCCTAAAGATCATCAAAAAATTCATCTACGCTCCTTCTTTCTATCCCCTCGATCCCGTCAAAATCATCAT
>CAYXPD010000041.1:0-1233 GCA_964466995.1 uncultured Thermoplasmata archaeon
GTGACTATCATCGATTTGATGGATGATATTTTACCCAATATGGATAAAGGGCTGAGCGAAGTTGCTGAAAAAATTATTAAAAGAAAAAGGGTAAAAATCTTCACGGGTTCGAAAGTTACCGAGGTGGAAAAGAACAAACCACTCGAAGTTCAGATAGAAGGAGATACTGAGAAGAGTATAGAAGCAGAGAAGGTCCTTTGCGCCGTTGGGAGGAAACCGACTGCCCCGAAAAGTGAAATCGAATTAGTCTCTGAAGATGGCCATATAGACGTCGATGGTCACATGAAAACGAAAATCGAGGATGTCTATGCTATCGGAGACGTAAATGGCAAGTCGCTGTTAGCCCATTCAGCATTTAAGCAGGCTGAAATAGCAGTAAAAAATATCTTAGGCGAAGAGGCTAAAAGTTTTTCTGAATTTAGTGTACCTGCGGGTATTTATACTCACCCTGAGATGGCGAGTGTAGGCTTAACTGAGAAAGAAGCTAGCGAAAAGAGTAAGGAGATCGATGTTGGAGAGTTCCCTATCTCTGCAACAGGAAGAGGTTCATCTACTGGCGAAAGGATGGGTCTTGCTAAAGTGATAGCTGATTCAAGGAACAAGATATTAGGTGTGCATCTAGCTTGCCCAGGAGCTACAGACATAATCATGGAGGCTGCTACTGCTATTGAAAAGGGGATGACGGCCGACGAGTTAGGTGACTTGATCCATCCTCATCCGACCTATTCTGAGGCTATAAAAGAAGCCGCTGAGAACGTTTCTGGTGAAAGTGTACATTCGGGTTAAGTTACTTTCATTCATATAACTATAACGCACGCGATAAATACATTTACTAAATACTCCTTCATTATTTAGATTTTAGACAAAATTAATTTAAAATAGAAGCTATATACATGAGATATCATGAATAAAGACGATCGATTTGATCCTCAGTCCTTAGAAGAAGAAATAGACAATTTCTGGAGTACGAAAAGCATTGATATGAAAGCAAGTGAGTCAAGAGAGAGGGGTGAAAAGATTTATGCCGTTCGTCCCCCCATCCCGGCGAAGGACTGTCCAAATTGGGATGAAATTTATTTGAATATCGTTTATGACGTGTGGTCTCGATTTAAAAGTATGCATCATTTTCATGTTAGGAACGATATCGGATTGGACCCTTTTAATTCGAGGATAGAAAAAATATTGATGAGAGATGAGGATACAAACCATCTGAAAGCACTACCAGATGAAAAA
>CAYXPD010000041.1:1243-7163 GCA_964466995.1 uncultured Thermoplasmata archaeon
GAATTGATGGAGATCACATCTGATGAACTACGTAATTTAGGGCTTTGGATGACATCCGAATTCGATTATAAAACAACTTCCGGAGAATTTGTAGATTCGGTATGGTGGAGTTTTAAGAAATTGAATGAAAAAGATCTATTAGTGAAAAAAGAAAAGCCTTTAAGATGGTGTCCTGAATGCAGAGTTTCTCCTTCCTCATCAGAGATCTCTATCATAGAAGAAAAGAAGGAAAAAATATTCATCAAGATACCTTTAACTAGTGGTAAAGGCAGGTACTTTCTACTTGAGGTAGAAGACATTTGGATGCTTCCTGCGAGTCTTAATATTGCTGTAAACCCTGATTTTGAATACGCGGTAGTTAAAATATATCATGAGAGTGAAAATCCAGAGCAATTCGTTATGCTCGATAAGAATATTGATAATCTCATGGATGAACTCGATATAGAAGACTACGAAATATATAATACGATCGATGGGAAAAATCTAGAAGGTCTCTCTTTTACTTATCCTCTAGAAGAGAAGATACCAGAAAAAACCGAGATTGAAAACAAAAATAGTCGAAAAGTGATAATTTCTGATGAAGTCGATGATGAAGGGACAGGATTTATTCCTGTAGTTCCAGAATATAAAGAGGAGCATTGGGAGATTGCAGAGGAAAAAAATTTGGGAAGATATAACCCTGTCCTCAAAAATGGCTATTTTGATGAGGGTTATAGAAAAAATAAATATTCTGGTCTTTCTACTGTAGAAAGCGAATCTGTGATTATAGAAGATTTAAAAAGCAAAGATCTTTTACTCGCAAAAAAGAAAATAAACAAAAAAATCGAAATGTGCGACTTGTGCAGGAATAGATTGATCAGATATCCAGTGCGAGGGTGGTTTTTAGAAGCGTCCCAGATCGAAGAGCAGGTTAATGAAGCAATGGAAGAGATTGATTCTATACCTTCGTCTGAAGATATAATACCTACAGACTGGTTGCTTTCTAGGGATAAAATATGGGGTATCCCTTTACCAAGATGGGAATGTAATGACTGCGGATATGTATTCCTACCATCAGACCGTGAAGACCTTGCTGAGATTTCGGACTTCGATATTGAAGAAGATATAAAAGTTAATGCGATAATGACCTCTAGATTGGAGTGTCCTGAATGTGGAGTAGAGATGAAAAGAGAAAAGAAGGTCTTAGATCCACTTTTTGTACAAGCTTGTTCTCCCTGGGCTCAATTAGGTTACCCTAATAAGGAAGAGGAATACGAGTCCTGGTGGCCCGGTAAGATACTTTTAGGAAAAAAATCTGAAGATGTTGATTTGCTTACAGCCAATCTTACACTTTCATTGGGTCTTTTCGATGAACCATGTGCTGAAAAGATTATCTCCCTGGGCCCTATCTCTAGTGGGATCGAGTATAAAAATGTTGAAAACATCGTTAGTAAAAAAGGACACGATTCACTTAGACTAAACTTGCTTTCTGATGAACCACCGTGGACTCTAAGAAGAATCACAAGGTCTGATTTAGAATATTCACATCCGTTAGCTAGAGTAGTGTGGAATTTAGGAAAGTTTTTTGAAAAGAATCTAGAAGATTTAGAGATCGATATTCAGGACATCGAATCTTCATTTGAAGGGGAACTAGGACAAGAGGATAAGTGGATACTCTCGGCCCTTGAGAGTAATAAAAAAGAACTCCAAGATTACTATGAAAAAACCAGATTAGACTCGGCTATTGAGTTATTGGAGGAAACGATACTAGAAGATGTAGCTCAATCATATATAAAGAGATGCAGAACTAGACTTGATAGGGGTGACGAAAAGGAGAAACTACGAGTGATGAGGACATTATATTTACTTCTAAATTCGATATCTAAACTTCTAGCTCCTGTTTCGCCTTTTACAGCCGAAAAAGTATATCAAATAATAGATGGAAGTAACCAGAGTGTATTCATGGAAGAATGGCCTAAAAGAGATGAAACATACATTGATAATGACATAGAAATGATGATGGACGAGGTAAAAAATATAGTCGATAAGATAATGCATATCAAAAGAAGATCCGAATTACCCGAAAAATGGCCTCTTAGGAAAGTTGTATATAAAGCTAAAAATCAAAAAGGATTAGATTTAGCAGAAAAATTCAGTGATTTCATAAAAGATCAAGCTATAGTGAAGAACATCGAAATCTTAGAGTCAGATGAAGAGTGGGAGAAAATTATATTTAAGGCTGAACCGAACAGGGATGTAATAGCTGATTCTTATAATCAGTGGGTAAGAAAGATAGAGACCCTTTTGAACCAAAAATCATCAAAAAAGATAAAAGAAGGGATAGAAAAAGGCGGATTCGAAATGGGTCTTGAAGGTCGGATAATTGAGATAGATCAAGACATGGTCTCATTCAAAAAAGAAATACCAGAAGGTTTTGAAGAGATCTCTCTAGACGATCAAAAAATATTCGTAGACTTAACCGTGACTGAGGAGATATGGGAAAAAGAGATGGTCAGGGAGATCATCCTCAGGTTAAAAAGTATGAGACAAGACTTAGACCTAAGTGAAGGAGATGAGTTAGAAGTTTATCTAGATGCTGATAAAGATGTTATCGATGCAGTCAAGAAAAACAAAAATCAAGTTTCAAATGAAGTAAAAGCGCGGGTGATTAAACTAGAAGAAGTAGATATGGAGAAAGCCCAATACATTTTAGAATGGGACGTGAATGGAGAAATAATGGAAATAGGTATTAAACCTCTTTATCGTGGTAAGATGATCAACTATTATTCAAGTATCTCAGGTCTAGACACTAACACTGCCGAACTACTTTATGAAGCAGGGTATACAACTCCAGACTCTATTCTTGATGTGACGCCGTCTAAACTCTCCAACATTGAGGGTATACAAAGCGATTTTGCGAGGGATATCTTGGAATTTGTTGAAGATAACGATATAGATGATGTGCTTGAAGAGATAAAGGAAGAAAGAGAAGAAGAAGTCATAAAGGAAAAAAGAGAAGAAGAAATCGAAGAAGAGGTAGAGGTAGAAGAAAAAGAAGAAATCCCAAAAGAACTACCAGAAGGAGTTTCCAAGAGTTCTACCTACCTAATCGAAGAAAAAACTTCAGATAAATCTTTCAAATTGTTAAAAACCATACTTGAGACTGGAGAAACAGGCCTCTGTGTAACTAGGGATTATCCTGAGAAAGTCAAAAAGAAATATAATATTGAGGATATAGAGATGATCTGGCTCTCTAACGTGGATAGAGAAGACGTGATCAGACCTAAGAGTCTAGAAAAACTCAGTTTAGCTTTGGAAAATTTCATAGCGAAAACCGGGGGTGTGATTTTGTTGAAAGGTTTGGAGTATGTAATCACCAATAATGACTTCAGGACTGTACTTAATCTCATACAATCGATCAAAGATCAAGTGGCTGTACATGAATCTATTTTATTGATACCCGTTGATCCTTCATTGATGGAGAAGTATCAATTAGACCAGTTAAACGGTGTGGTCGACAGTATGCTTGAGGAGTAAGGGTGTCTTTTATGAAAATAGGGATAGTAGGTCCTGGAGCTATAGGTACATTTCTTGCCGGAGTTCTTGGCCGTGAGAACGATGTCGACTTAGTCGGGCGAAAACCTCTTGATATCAAAAAGATAGAGGTGATTGGGAAGACCAAACTTGAAACGGAAGTAAATTATACCGATTCAGTCGAATCACTTTCAGACAAAGAATTGGTAATAGTGTGCACTAAATCTTTTGATACCGAAAAGGCGATGGCCTCTTTATCAGATCACCTTTCAGCTGATTCTTCAGTTCTATCTCTCCAAAATGGTTTGAACAATGAAGAGATCATAGCTGATTTTGTTGGAGAGCGAAAGACGATCGGAGGCATTACCAGTAACGGCGTAACTTATTTGGAACCAGGAAAGGTAAAACATGCTGGAAAGGGGAAAACGGTGATAGGTCAGTATCCTAGGGGAAAGAATGAGAAAGTTGAAAAAGTCTGTAGTATCTTTAACGAGGCAGGTTTAGAGACTACTATAGATGAAAACATCCTTGTCAAGATTTGGGAAAAGGTCATAATAAATTCAGGTATCAATCCTATAACGGCGATTTTAAAAATAAAAAATGGCGTTTTAGTAGAGGATGAATATCTAACTCACCTTATGGAAGAAACTGTGAAGGAAAGTGCTGCTGTCGCAGAAAATTACGTTGATTTGGATAAGGAAAAGATGGTAGAAGAGACTAAAAATGTTGCTGAAAGAACTTCCGACAATTTGTCGAGCATGCTCCAAGATATAAAGAATGAAAAAAGAACAGAAGTGGAGCAGATAAATGGAGCGATAATCGAAAAGGCGGGGGAAGTAGGAATTTCATCCCCTGTTAACAAAGTTCTGTATAATCTCATAAAAGGTCTTGAAAACAGGTATGTCTGAACAATTTTTTTATCTTATGATTTCTCCAAGGAGATAGATATCTTCAGCCGACTTTATCTTGACTTTTTTCCATCCTCCTATTATATCTTTATCCTCTTCTTTTAGTACGACTACCTTGTAGTTATTCATCCTGCCTTTGAGTGAATCTCCCTTACCTTTTTCCAAAACTAAAACATCGGCTTTTCTCCCTACGTACCTTTCATTCAAATCTCTACTTATCTTGAATCTCAAGTCGGTCATCTCTTTTGATCTCTCTTTCTTTTTCCTTGAGTGAACTTTGTTTTCCATCTCTGCGGCCTCCGTTCCTTCTCTTGGACTGAATCTAGTAACGTTGATCACATCAGGTTTTTTCTTGAGGACCGTTTCTTTTGTCTTCTCAAAATCTCTTTCCGTTTCACCAGGAAATCCAACAATTACGTCGGTGGAAAGGGTCAAATATGGGAATTGGCTCCTAAACTCTTCTACCGTTTTTTCCCATTCCTCGACCGTGTAATTCCTATTCATTTTTTTCAGTATTCTATCAGATCCTGACTGTAAAGGTAGGTGTAGAAATTTGTAGATCCTATCATCTTGCATCAGTTCGATCAAATTCTGTTTTATAGGTTCTAGAGTATCAACGTTCATCATGCCTATTCTCAACCTATAATCCCCCTCTATCTTCAACAGTTCTCTTAGAAGTGCGGTGAGATCAGTATCTCGATCTCTACCATACAGAGCTATGTCTTGACTAGTAAGGCGTATCTCTTTGGTAGATGTATATAACAACTGTTCGAATCTTTCTTTAATTTCCGTTATGGGTCTGCTTTTGATGTTGCCTCTAGCCAGCTTGGTTATACAGTATGTGCAGTTCCCCAAACACCCTGAAGAAATAGGGATGGTACCTATTGGGGAGTCTTCTCTAGAGCTAAGGGTCTTTTTCGACATCTCAACTTGCGAGGGTTGAATAAAATCTAGAGCCGAACAATTTTCCTGCATCTCCCCTTCATCGGTTGAAGATAAACATCCAGCCACGATAACTTCAGAGCAATTCTCCTCCAGTTCTTTGATTCTTCTCTTCATCCTTTCTTCTGTTTTTTTGATCACTACACAGGTTCCTATGAGTGCTTTGTCAGCCTCATCAGGAGAGTTTACCTGCACATGCCCTTCTTCTTCCAGATTCTCAGCTATCATCTCCGTTTCTCCCTGGTTCATCGTGCATCCGTAGGATTCAACGTAAAATTTCATTTAAACTCTAATTCGAAGGTGGGGGTATTTTATATTTACCTTTGAGTTTTCGATAGTTGACAAGTTCTGTAGACAGGCTTCTATCTTTCCTTCATCATCTCTTCCATCTTTTTTTCCATGAACTCTCGCAGTTTCTCGTTCATCTTATCCTTCATCTCTGGTGGTATGAGTTCAAGTCCAAGATCAGCGCTGGTTTTTGCCAACATAGCATATGCATAAGCTTCCTTCATCTTAGCTTCCGTCAGAACTTTAACGTGTTCTTCGAACTCGGACTT
>CAYXPD010000042.1:0-7125 GCA_964466995.1 uncultured Thermoplasmata archaeon
TTTAATCCTTTTCCTTCCGAGACGAACTTTTTACTCTGCAAGAAACCAGCTTTCATAGATATTACTAGCTTATATCAGGAGCTTCTCGAGAGGGGTGTTAGGATAAGAACATTTGAAGAACTAAAGTTAAAAGATCATGTCAGGATTACAGTAGCAGATAAAGAGACTAATAATTATTTGATCGAACAGCTAGAAGAGATTCTGTAAAAAATATACACATACCTCTAAAGATAAAAAATGTGAACTTAACTAGGTTTGAAAGTATAAAATCGTTCAATTATAGATGTCAATTATAGATGAATTGATAGGGTGCTGAAAAGTAATAGGGATATTTTTGTGTTCCTTCAACCAAAAGGAAAAATATTACCGTCAGTATCTCTTCTAGATTGAGAATCGGATCTAGGAGGTTTTGAGAAAATAGATATTATGAACAAAATAGTGAATAATATAAGTAAGTAAAATCCTAATATGCCTAATTGAAGAATATTCAGAAGGTACAAGATCCAAACTAGAGCTATTGTTGTCCCGGCTACTATGTATATTTTCGCTACATTAGGATGCATGTTTATACCCAATATATTCTATTTCTTCTTTGAAGACTATAAATTTTACCCGAGTTTAAAACTTCTATATTTTGTGTAATCTCCACCGTCCTATGTATAGATCAATATCTCCGTTTTCACCGATATCAAATCTAACAGTGTTCTTCTGACCATTACCATCGAGATAATAGAATCTGAAGTCATCTATTTTCTTACTCTCAGGAATCAAAATCAATTTTTGACTTTCTAGTCTTTCTTTGAATGTCAATTTCAGGAGACCGTATTCCTTCTCAATCCCGGCCTTTTTTATCCCCCTATATGATTCGTAATCTCCAGTCAGCATATCCATCCTATTTTTCCGTATGAAGAAAGGAAGCTCTTTGGCTTCTTCATCCTTCATGATAGCCAAAACGGCCTTGCCTATCTCTTCCATGGAGAACGAGGGCGAGGTATTAGCGACGAGAGCTACGCCTACGTCATCCATAAATCCGATATATCCACTAGCCACTCCTATTGAACCTCCATGACCAATCAATTTTTCACCTAAAAAATCATTTACTGCCCATCCGTATCCATATTTCCCTATTTCACTATCTATGTATCCCGTGTGGGCCTTTTCCAAGAAATCTTCATCTATAATTTGTTTTCCTTTGAATTCCCCATCATTCATATTCATCATCACATAATTTGCCAATTCTACAGCCGAACTCAAGAGACCGCCAGAGGCATAACCGATTTCTTCATCCGGATAAGGGGTTCTCTCTGGTTTGTTTTCTCTGATGAAGTAAGGGGTCATGTATTCCTCACTATCTTTATATTCGAAGGTAGAATCATCCATCTCTAGAGGTTCCAAAATGTTTTTTTGGATGTACTCCGAATAATCAATACCAGTTATCTCTTCGATGATCAACCCTAAGAGTTCATATCCAGAATTAAAATAGAAGAAGATATCTTCAGATCGGTCAGTGATCTCATCTCTGGCCCCGTTTAGGTGAGTAAAGAAATCATCCCATCCACCTAGAGGCGTGCCTCTTTCGTCCATTTCGATCAATCTGTCTATAAGTGCCTCTGCTACCCCTAAAGAAGGCATGCCAGAGGAATGAGTCAAAAGTTCATGGACTGTTATATTTTTCTCCCACTCGATAGGAAGATATTCTTCGATATCATCATCTAGATCCAGCCGTCTATCCGATACTAAATTTAGTATAGCCAATCCCGTGAATGATTTTGTACAGGACCCGATCCCATATAAAGTGTCTATCGTAGCCGGAAGATTATTTTTTAGGTCTCTAGAACCGAAACCATTTGCATATATGATATCTTGATTTTCAACAACAGATAAACTCAATCCCGGTACTTTCATTTCATTCATCCAATCAGAGATAAACTTCTCCAATTTTTCTCTCTTATTTTTTGAGATATTCACGACCTTTTTACCCATCTATATCGCCGATATAGGAATCAAAGTGGATATTAATAAATCTAAGGCAAGCGTGATATCACAACTTATACTCCTCTCCGATATCATTGTGATTTTCTTGCCGTTGTTCACTCCGTAATTTTTTTAATCTTCCTTCTTCGGGCATCTTTATTTTATCGTCTTTTCTCCAAAAAATTTTATCTAATAATATGACCAGGATAACAGCCATTACCGTAAAGAGCCACCAATAATATCTCAAGAGGAATGAATTATCTCTGATCACAAAAAAAATAGAGCGTATACCGAGATAGGGTGCTGATCCTAATAGGATTAGCATAAATATGAACAAGACGGCGAGAAACACATTCCATTTTGAGTCCATATATAATCGCCTGATCTTCGTTCATTTAGATATTACAGTAATTAAATATATAAATTCTTGCCCTATATTGTATCCGAATTTTGAAAATATATGAAAGACCGAAACATTCTTGTATGCGATGGTAAAACTCAAATTATAGTAGTATTACGTGCTTACAATGCCCGTAAAACAACTAGACGAAACGAGATATTCTGAAACATTACCGGACGATTTTGAGCCTTACGTCAAAAGATGGTTCAACAAAAAATTTGAAGATTTGACTCCTCCACAGAGATATTCTTTTGACCTCATCCATGAGAAAAAAAATTCTTTGATATGTTCTCCAACAGGTTCCGGAAAGACACTATCTGCTTTTCTTTCTATTCTGAATGAACTATTTTTACAAGGGGATAAAGGAGAATTAGAGAACAGGGTTTACTGTCTTTACGTGTCTCCATTGAGGGCTTTAGGGAATGACATCCAGCGAAACTTGAAGGACCCATTAGAGGGGATAAAAAAGGTAGCAGAGGATATGGATATAGAAATGCCGGAGATAAGAAGCGCTGTAAGAACAGGAGATACGTCTTCCCAGGCAAGACAAAAGATGTTGAAAGAAACTCCTCATATCCTCGTTACTACTCCTGAAACCCTTGGAATAATATTGAACGCGCCCAAGTTCAAAGAAAAATTAAAAAAGATAAATTATGTGATAGTCGACGAGATCCATTCGCTATGTGATAATAAAAGAGGAGCACATTTATCAATTTCTTTAGAAAGACTACAAGAGATGTGTAATCAAGAACTTACTAGAATTGGCCTTTCCGCGACACAGGCTCCGATCAGAAAGATAGCGAAATTTCTAGTGGGTTACGAGAACGATGAACCAAGGCCCTGTAATATAGTGAATGTGTCCTCGGCTAAAGATATGGATCTCCAAGTTGTATCTCCGGTTGAAGACCTCATACATACTTCTGGAGATGTGATAAACGATGAGATGTACGAAAGGATAGATCAACTGGTTAAAGATCATGTAACTACCTTGATTTTTACCAATACCAGAAGCGCTACGGAAAGGGTTGTCAATAACCTAAAAAATAAAGATCCAGAATTCTATGAGGGAGATATAGGGGCTCATCACTCTTCCATGAGCCGAAACAAAAGGCTCGAGGTTGAAGAGGCATTAAAGGAAGGAAAATTAAGTGTCGTCGTAACATCTACTTCCCTAGAACTCGGTATAGACATAGGGTATATCGACCTAGTTTTACAGCTCTCATCTCCAAAGGGCGTATCTAGAGCCATACAGAGGATAGGCAGATCTGGTCATAAGGTAGACGAATATGCGAAAGGAAGAGTTTTAGTTATGGATAGAGGTGACGCTTTAGAATGTACAGAGATGATGAGATGTGCTAAAAAGAACGAACTTGATAAGGTCAGGATTCCAGAAAATTGTTTGGATGTTCTTTCCCAACACATTGTAGGAATGGCCTGTAATAAGAAATGGAATGTCGATAAAGCCTTCGAGATGATAAGAAAGAGTTTCAATTTCAGATCTTTGGAAAGAAAAGACTATGAAAAAACACTGAAATACGTGGCGGGAGAATACGCCTCTCTCGAGGATCAAAAAGTCTACGGAAAGATCTGGATAGATACAGATGAAGACGGAAAACGGGTCTTTGGAAGGAGAGGAAAGATGACCCGGGTCATATACATGACGAATATAGGGACTATCCCCGACGAGAGCGCATATAGAGTCCATACAAGAAATGGACGTTTTGTAGGTACGCTAGACGAGGAGTTCTTAGATAGATTGACGAAAGGGGATATATTCGTTCATGGAGGAGACACATATGAGTTCCGATACACGAGAGGGATGAAAGTTTATGTCGATGCTAGACCTGAAAAAGCACCTACCGTACCTTCATGGTTCTCTGAGATGCTCCCTTTGACATATGATCTAGGAAAAAAGATCGGTAGATTCAATAGAAAGATATCAAAGATGATAGAAGAAGATGAAGACCCTTCTGATTGGATTAGGGAGAACTATTATGTCGATGAGAATACGATCTCCTCATTAGTTTCTTACCTTGAAGAGCAGTACAGGTATATCGGTTCAATCCCGACGGATACTCAACTATTGATTGAGAAGAATTTCGAGGGAGATAAAATAAATCTGATCTTCCATACCATCTTCGGCAGAGAGGTTAACGATGCGTTATGCAGGATATTTGCGGATATCGCTTCCGATATATCGGGTTCTAACGTAGGGATAGTAGTAGATGACCACGGTTTCGTCCTTATCTGTCCGAAAAAAGAAATACCTGTAGATAGGTTGATCGAAAGGGCGGTGCAATCTGATCTACGAGAGGTTCTGAAAGGAGCGGTGAGAAAAACTGAATTGATGAAGAGAAGGTTCAGACATGTTGCCGCTAGAGCCCTGATGATACTGAGGAATTACAAAGGGAAAAAGATGAGTGTTGGAAAGCAGCAGATGAAATCACATTTCCTCCTTTCAGCGTGCGAGGATATAGACGAGGAATTTCCGATAGTGAAGGAAACTTACAGGGAGATAATCGAGGATTATATGGACATCGAGAACGCCTCTAAAATAATTGAGAAGCTTGAGGCAGGAGAGATGAGATTCGATGTGGTCGAGACTGACGTTCCATCCCCATTCGCGCATAATCTAGTGATCCAGAGCCAAAGTGACGTATTGAAGCTAGAAGATAAAAAAGAAAGATTGCGGAATCTTCATCGGAAGGTTATGGAGAAAGTTGAAGGTGAAGAGTAAATGAAGATATTCGAAAGATTTGAGATTGTTGAGAATTATCCTGCTATCTATTTCGAAGACATGAAAGCTTTGATTATATCAGACCTTCACCTTGGTCTTGAGTCTCTCATGGCGGATTCTGGAATGTACATGCCCAAATTTCAACTCGAAGAGATGAAAGATGCCCTAAAAGAGATAAGCCGGGAGAAAGATTTTGATAAGATAATAGTGTGTGGCGATATCAAGCACGAGTTCTCAGAAACCTCTTATCATGAAAAAAAAGAGGTCGAGGAATTTATCGAATTTTCTAAAACGTTAGCTGACAATATATATCTTGTGAAATGAAATCATGACAATTACTTGATATATCCCGTTAAGCGCTATCCAGAGGCAAAACTTGAAGATTCTTTTGTTTTCGAGGGTGTGAAATTCATTCACGGTCATGAAAAGGTAGAAGATATAAACGGTATAGATATCGAGTATCTGATAATGGGGCATGAACACCCAGCGCTCAGTTTGACAGACGAGATAGGCGCTAGAGAAAAGGTACGCTGTTTTCTATACGGTGAAATGAGAAACGGTACTAACCTCATAGTGATGCCTGCATTTTCGAGGCTAGCCCAGGGATCACAGATGAATCAAGTGAGAGATGAAGAATTGTTGTCTCCCGTACTGAAAGATATGGTCGATATTGGAGAGATGAGACCTATAGCTGTCGATAAAGAAGCGGGTCTTTTTGAGTTCCCACGTTTGAACAAGATTAGATCTCTGAGATGAATTATCTCTCTATTTTAGATATCGTCCTGGAGATACAGAACTCCTCTCCCTTAACATGGCCTAGCGATCCAATATCTTCTAAGTTCAATCTTCCGTTTTTTACTCCTTCATTTTCTGTTTCTATATGGACAATTTTACCGACTAATAGGACATGGTCTCCAATTTCAAAGTCGCTGTGATATTCACATTCTATGTTTACCGCGGCTTCTTTAACTCCAGGCGTTTTTATTTTTGTAGATTCTTTTTCAGATAGTCCAACCTCTTCGAATTCGCTTTCTTCTCTAGGAAGAGATACCTCCGTTCTCACACCCTTTTCTGCCCAATCTTCCGTAACAGGAGAAACTACGAATTCACCTGTTTCTCTTGTATTGAGAGTAGTATCTCTAGTTTCCGCAGCGGCTATACCTATCAAAGGTGGATCAAATGAAAGCGGAGTGACAAAACTGTAAGGAGCGATGTTAGTGTTGCCATCGCTGTCGATCGTCGATACACAGACAGTGGGTCTAGGTCCTATGAATCCAAAAAAATCCTTTGGCATTATATTTTTTGACATCTTTATCTTACCCGTTTTGGAAAGAAAGAGGAGTAACTTATCTTTTTCGTTATTGAGATCTATCTTTTAGAGAGTTCTTCGAGTACATCCTTGATCTCCTGTGATTCTATCTTTTTATTCCCCTCTTGGATGAATTTTGAAAAATCCTTATCAGGAAATTCTTCTTTATACTCTAGGGCTTGTATGATCATCTCAAGTTTATCTATATCTCTAGCTATCTTAGCTTCTCGACTTTCCCCGGTTTCGAATTCCTTCCATAATTCTATCATCCTATTTTCGTCGGTAAAGGGATCGAAGATAGATTCTACAGCCTTTTTCTCGATCTCGAACTTTTCTTCTACTGTATCATAGTCATGTGGTGTCAAGTCCCCGGTCTTTGCTTCTGCGATATCATGTATCAATAATAGCTTTATCAAATGAGAGCTGTCAAGGTCGAATTTTTCTCCTAATATAAATGCCATAAATGCAGCTCTGAAAGAATGATCCGAGACGGACTCTGGATCGTCTATACCCGCTCTTTTCCATCCCTTTCTTTCGGTTCTCTTTAATTCTCCAACATCCAAAAATAGTTCAAACAAATTTTTCATAATCCTCAAAATATCAAAAATTAGTGGATGTTTATAAATGTTAACCACTTTGAGTAAGTATAAATCTGACACTCTTGGATATTAAATTTATCAGAAGATCAGACCTGACTTTCTTCTT
>CAYXPD010000043.1:0-7093 GCA_964466995.1 uncultured Thermoplasmata archaeon
AGAGCTGAAGATTTCGCCACGATAAGACACACATCGGAGTTCCTCTCTCTAGATTTTGAGATGTCTTTTATAGAGAGTTCTGCAGACATCATGGATATGACGAGTTATTTGGTTGAACATACTCTTTCCTATGTGAAGGAACAGGGAGAGGAAAAACTGGATAGATTAGGTGTGGACCTAGAGATACCTGAGCACCCTTTCAAAAAAATCCCCTACAGGGACTGTATAGCTATCCTGGAAGACCTAGGTAAAGAGTGGGATGAAGAACCCGAGATAGGTACTGAAGAAGAAAAAATGTTGGGTGAATACGTAAGAGAAGAATTCGATACTGATCTTTTCTTCATCACGCAATTTCCGACTAGAGTTAAAGAAGGAACATTTTACGCAATGAGAAAAGATTACGACCCTACACTTACAACTTATTTTGATCTAGAATATAAAGGACAGGAATTGGTATCTGGAGGGCAGAGAGAACACAGATATGAAGTACTTGTTAAACAGATGGAAGAGATCGGAATAGATTTAGAAGACTTCCAATCTTATTTAGAACCATTTAAGTACGGTATGCCTACCCATGGCGGTATAGGATTGGGTGTTGATAGGTTGCTTCAGCAGCTTTTGAATTTGGATAATGTTCGGGAAGGCATTCTGTTCCCTAGGGATCCTAAAAGATTGGAACCTTAAAGGTATAGTTCTAGATATTTGAGAAAAATCGAGTTCCGAAAATATGGCGCAGGGAAAATACGAAAGAGAACTGAAAAATATACTTTCTGGCGATAAAGAGGTTATAGAAGATCTAACCAAAACATGTTCTGAAGACCAAAAGGAAGCTTATTATAAAGTGCAGAATATCCCTTTTTTGGTTGTTAGAGGAGCCGGTAGTTTAGGTGTAGACCTCGTAGCTGTTCGAGGTGATGTGTCTTTCCTGATAGAAGTAAAATCTTCAAAAGACGATGTACTCTATTTGAGTGATCAAAAAAGACTGAAGGAACAGGCTGAAGAGATTGAGAAGATATGCGATGAGACAAAGCTACTCCCGATCTATGCATATAGGTTGAAAAGACACAGAGGGGATAAGTGGAGATTGTTTACCATGGATATAGAGGGCTTATCTAAAAAATACAGGCTGTTGAACAAGAAATTGCCGAGTGTTAAGACGACCGTTCATGACAATTATAAATTACCCTGGGAGGATGGGATGCCTTTAAGTGAATTTTTGGGTTATCTTTCCCGTTTGTTGGGTTAACCGAGGTTGTTTATCAAAAACGTCGGCAAAGACTAAATATAGTGATAAAAATATTAACAACCCCCTTCGAGGCTTATTGAGGAGAAACAGATGCGAAAACTGATATTATGCGCGGATCGAGATGATGACATCGGAGAAAAGACTGGTTTAGAAACACCTATAATCGGGAGAGAGGAGAACTTACAAGCAGCTGTAAAACTCGGATTGAATGATCCTGAGGACTCAGATACAAATTCGATACTATCAGCTATCTCTATATATGATGACTTAAAAGAGAGTGGTGAGGACGTGGAAATTGCGACCATATGTGGAGCTTCTTCAATAGGATATGCATCAGATACAGCCCTTGGAGAGGAGTTGGATTATGTTTTAGAGGAAACTGATCCCGATTCCGCTATTTTGGTGACTGATGGCGCGGAAGATGAGTATATCAGCCCTATCGTGTCTTCTAAAATAGATATATCTCATATAAGGACAGTATATGTAAAACAGAGTGAAAGTGTAGAGAACCTATACTATCTCTTTGTGAAAACTTTCCAAGAGGAAAAATCAAAAAGAAAGTTTTTACTTCCGATATCCCTAGCTCTTCTCGTTTATGGCTTCTTTAGGATCATCGCGCTTTTGAGCAATCTTTTCATCGAAGGAGTCGGTGCGCTCACTGGTCTTCCCGGATTTGGCATCGGAATAATTTTCTTCGTTATAGGAGCATATATATTCACTAGGATATACGATCTGGATACGAAAGCTGTAAGGACATATGATAAATTGAAGGAAGCCGTAACTAGTGGGTCTGTTTGGTTGCCATTCACGGCGGTCTCTGTCCTGATAGTCATAGGAAGTTCACTCCAGGGTTGGAATGTAGTCGTTGATGAAAATATTACTTCGCCTCTCGAGATAACTCTGAGTTTTTCTTCGACAGTTATATGGTGGTGGATAGGTGCCGTATTTCTACATGAACTTGGAAGATTGATCGATACATTTATAAAGAAAGGACGGGTAAAATGGTCCTTCTGGGCTATCTTCTTGACTCTTTTCGCTTTGACTTTTATATTCTGGGGTGCATTGGATTATATAAGAGGTATAGCAGGTATGGAAGAAGAACCGGTCTTTCCGATGGTGGCAATAAATATAACGTTAGGTCTATTGATAGGTGTACTAGCTGGACTGACCCAAAGGAGCTTTAGAGAGCGGCAAAAACAGGAAGAAAAAGAAGAGCTACCTGACTGATTTTTGTAATTTTATGAAGGGATAGGTGAGACATTTGAAATTTGAAGAATGGGAACCACTGTACGATGAAATAGTTTCGGATTTTGGTTATTCTAAAGAGGAGGACAGAAAATCTGCAGAGGTTTTACTTGAATCTAGAGGTAGCGATGGTCTATCTCCTTTGAGAGAATTAAAAAACAGAACAATTGAGGTAGGTGGCCCCTATTATTCTAAAAGCGATATCGACATCACTGTAGCTGCTGGTGCATCCGTGAAACAGATAGTCGATTTGGGTGTGATACCGGATCTGATGGTGACTGATTTGGATGGAGACAATGATCTCCAATTGGATTTAAATTTAGAGGGCGTTCCTGCAGTAATCCATGCTCATGGAGATAATATCAAAAAGATCAAGAATTGGGCTGAGAGATTCGAAGGACATGTTGTCTCTACTTGCCAATGCCATCCTCCAGATGATAATATTTATAACTTTGGGGGTTTTACGGACGGTGATAGAGCCTGTTTTATAGCGGATCATTTTGGTGCTGACACGATCGTATTAAATGGTTGGGACTTTGGTGTGCCCTTTGATGGAAAAAATCCTGAAAAACTTAAAAAATTGAGATGGGCTAAAAGGTTGATAAAGGTCTTGGAAACACCGATAGAACATATCTAATTTTATATACCTCTTAAATATGCTTCTCCTCCACATCCCAAATATATAATGTCCAGAGTGTGCTAGGGGAAGATTTATTTATAATAGTACGAATTGGATAAAGAATCAATAATTATCTCAGGTATCCCGAAAATTGATGGGATTGATATTCCGCTATCCGTATGTAGATTGATGAAATAAAATTCATAAGAGTGGTATCACGTGGCTAGGATAACCTTTGAGGAACTTAAAAAAGCTATCAAAATCGTCTTGGAAGAAAATGAAATGGAACCAACAAGAGCTGAGGATATGACTGAAAAAGTTATGAATTTGTTCGGTTATGACAAGACTATCACTGACAATCTTCTTTCTCCTGAAGAGAGAGACACTTTTTATAAGTTGGAGGACTTAGATATACTTTTCACAGAAGAAGAAACCACGAATCTACCAAGCGGGAAGAAATGGAGAATACATTATTGGATTTTGAATGAAAGCAAGATAAGAGACCTAATAAAAACAGAAGAGGAAGAGAAAGATGAAGAGGAAACGGAGAAGAAAACTATCTATGATGAACTATCAGATGAAGTTTGGGAAAGAGGAAGTACTTGAAGATTGAATTGGTCTTTTTGTTCATATATATTTTTAATGGCAGTTAGGTCAGAGAGGATGATAAAATGGAAGATATCGGGAAAGAAGCTGAGAGAGTGCTTTCAGATGTGGATGTTGGAATTGGATCTCTATCAGAGGATTTTGAGATCACTGAAAAAATAGGAGAACTGATGGATGAACTTGAAAGGAGAGACAAATCTTATAGATTGGCTTTAGATGATCCAGATATATATCTTAAATTATCATTAATATGTTTTTCAAATGGAGAATTAAAGAGAGCAGAAGAATGGGTTAAAAAGAGTCTAAGATTGAAAAATAGCTTTCTCGGTTTTTTAGTTAAAGGTAGAATTTATCAAATGAAGAATGATAATAAAGGAGCGATCGGGGAATATGATGAAGCGCTAAAGTATGAAGAGAGAAGGATAGTCTATCAATACAAGTACCAGGCCCTAAAAGAAAGAGGCATGTTCAAAAGAGCTCTCAATGCTATTAACAAAGCTCTAGAGATGGAAGAAGACTCGCAGATGTTAGCTGAAAAAGCAGATCTTCTCGTAGAGATGGGTAGGACCGAAAAAGCTAGAGAATTATATGAAAATGCTGAAGAGTTAGATTCTGAAATAAAGAACAAAGAACAAAAGATAAAGGAATTAATGGAGAAAGCTGAAAAAAAGTTATTACCAGATTTATATGAGAGGATATTGAAATTGGATAAAAGTATTTCTGATGCGTGGTTAGGCAAAGCAAGATGTTACTGGGAGAGAAATGAAGACGAAAAAGCAAAAGAGACGATGGAAAAAGCGTTGAACTATATCGATGATGACCGCATCTCCGATAAATTAGAAGACTATAGAGAATTATCTGCTCAGACTCTAGACTGCCCGTATTGTGATGGTAATGGAACTTGTTCGAATTGTACGGGCACGGGTGATTGTACGGAGTGTGGGGGTGATGGTGATTGTTCAGACTGTGGCGGGACCGCAAAATGCTTCGATTGTGAGGGCTCGGGTGTATGTCATAATTGTGAGGGCAATGGCAAAACAGGATGGTTCAGCAAGTGTGATGTCTGTTCTGGAACAGGCACCTGTCAAACTTGCGAGGGCTATGGCCATTGTATCACTTGTGATGGCACTGGGAATTGTCAAAGATGTAGTGGCAACGGGAATTGCGAAAAATGTCAAGGGAGCGGTGTGTGTAAGTCATGTGATGGAAGGGGGATTAAGGTCGATTGAGATGTCTGGAATAAAAAAGAAAAATTTAGAGATAAAATTAGAATCTATACCAGATCATCCCAATCCTAAAGCGGATCTAGAACAATATTCTACACCTTCCTCTATCGCATCGGATGTTCTTTTTAGAGCCTACTCTAACGCACATATCAAAGGTAAAAAAATAGCTGACCTAGGATGTGGAACTGGGGTTTTTTCTATCGGCTCCGCTTATCTTGGAGCTAGTTCTGTAGAGGCAATCGATGTCGATGAAAAAGCTGTAAGAGTCGCGAAAAAAACAGCAGAAGAATTGTCTTTTTCGGACAATATTAATTTCAAGGTCCAAGATATCAGAGAAGTTAAAACAGAAGTGGATACAGTGATAATGAACCCACCTTTTGGATCGCAAAAGAGAGGGGCTGATCTGCCTTTTTTAAAGAAGGCTTTCGAAATATCCTTGGTAGTATATACCATACACAATGCTGAAACGAGCAGCTTTTTAGAAAACTTTATTAAAGAGAGAGGACACAGTCTGTTTTGGGAAAAAAGATATATGTTGGAAATCAGTAATATGTTCGAATTTCACGAGAAAGAAAGAAAAAGTTTTGAAGTTATATCGTACGGAATAGATGTAAAGAGGTAATAACATGTCAGAAGAGGAAGAAAGACTTGTATTTCCAGGCGACGAAGTGGGAATGGCGGAGGAATGGCTCTCAGGTGAAGGCACCTATGAAGACGAAGGCAAGATTCATGCAGCTCACTTTGGTATCGTAAAATATGATGAGGATGATTTAGAAGCGAAAGTAGAAGCTATAAACTCCATAGTGGAAGTCAAAGAAGGAGATATAGTGTACGGGGTCGTTGAAGCCAGGAAAAATTCCATGGTAGTAATAAGCATTGAGATGGTTGAAGGTTCCTCTAGAGGTGTGAAGGAGGATGTAGAAGCATCGCTACACATCTCAAAAGTTTCTGATGATTATACGGAAGAGCTGGAAGAGGAATATCTCGTTGGTGATATAGTAAGGGCGAAGGTTGTCCAAGTCGAACCCACACTCAGGTTATCAACCATCGGAGGCGAATACGGTGTCGTGAAAGGATATTGTTCTCGATGTAGAAAAGACATGAAATACAAAAAGAATAAATTGTATTGTCCTAGATGTGATATATACGAGGATAGAAAGATCTCTAAGGTGTATGGAAAAATAAAATTGAAGAGAAAAGATAAATGAGCTATGGTGATTTATAGTGGTGGATGTGGAAAAAGCCTTGATGGCGATCGAAGAAAAGGAGAAATGGGAGAAAAGAGAACAGAAGCTCTTAGACGAAT
The DNA here is from genome assembly GCA_964466995.1 of uncultured Thermoplasmata archaeon. Classification (GTDB taxonomy): domain Archaea; phylum Thermoplasmatota; class Thermoplasmata; order Halarchaeoplasmatales; family Halarchaeoplasmataceae; genus Natronoplasma. Next base: position 6,249 of record CAYXPD010000043.1, read on the forward strand.
TGGAACAGGTGAGGAAGAAGAAGAAAGAGTTGAAAAAGAAAAGCAAGGAAATAAAAAAGAGGATCAGCCAGTGCGAGAGTTCTTTACGTTCAATCGGTGTGTCTAGTGCGGATACTGCTGAAATTCAGATAAACTTATCGGAAGAGATGAAAAGGATGTAGGGATAAATCATGGCTAAGAAAGAAGAGAGAGAAAATCTGAGGGAAGAGATAAGGAGCCACATGGAAAAATATTGGAAGGTTAAAGGGAGAATAGAAGAGTTAGAAGAACGAGAAGATGAACTGAAAGATGAATTAGAGAGAGTCAGAGAACATCTTTCGTATTATGAATCTTTAGTATCAGATATGAAAAAAGAAATGAAGACTAAAAAAGCTACTGACTTTTTTGAAGAATTATAATTAAAAATACTACTGTGAAACTTTAAATATGTAAAGAATTATTAACTAATGAATAAGTTCCTAGCACAAGGAGCGTGTTACTATCAAAGCTAAAGATAAAATAAAAAAAATTTTGGAGGATTATGGGTCTGACAAAGATGTTGATGCAATCGCTTTAACTTCTAAGAACGGTGTACCGATAGTATCTCACGTTAAAAAGGAAAGGGAAAACGAAAGTTTTAGTACTCTTTCTGCAACTATGCTAGGTGCAGGAGAAGTAGTTTTTTCGGGATTTGAAAAGCAGAAACCCGATTTTGTAGTTGGACATTCTGATGACTCGGTGCTCCTCATAAAAGGAGTGGGTCCCGATATGGCTTTATCTATCCTTGGTGATTGTGATAGAGAGAAAGAGATAAAAAAAGATATGGAAGAGATGGTCTCTAAGATCGATGAACTTTCAGATTTTTC
>CAYXPD010000044.1:0-7040 GCA_964466995.1 uncultured Thermoplasmata archaeon
ATATTAAAAAAATATTTATGAGTGCGGATCCCCCGCGAAAACGCGAGAAAATAAACGAAAATGATCTATAGAGCGGATTCCGAAAAGATTTCAAGTAGAGTTAAAGTGTTTATCATATTAGTTTAAATTTGTTAATTTCTTTATTTTGATTATTGTCAATCACTTACTTTAAATAATGGTTGATTTCATATTACTTTTTAGAGATGAACGAAAAGACCTACGATATTTCATTCCTAATGCTTGGAATATTTTTTGGTGCTATAGCGCTTGCTTTAGCTATGTTTAGAGAGAATCTAATTTGGATTATAGTCAGTTTTCTATTTTTCTTTCTAATTTTAAGCCTTTCAAAAATCAACAAGTATGAAATAATAAAGTGGAAGACCATAAAAATAGTTTGGATTCCATTACTCCTAGGTTCTTTCGCGCCTATCTACAGTCCTCTAAGCAAAATAGCTTTTGCAGCTATTCTACCTATCTTTGGGTTTATGATCTTGTTATCGTTTATATATAATAATGATGATTTTAGAACTAATTTTCCCTTTTCAGCAGCCTTTATTTTCCTTTTTACTTTAGCGGGTGGAGCCCTTTCTGGAATATGGAGATTTATGAGTGATCGTTATTTTGACACAAGTTATCTTTTCGGGAATGAGTATTTGATGGTGGACCTTTTAGTAATCCTGATGTTCGGTTTGGTCGGAGTCTTAGTTTTTGTCCGATGTAAAGATGAATATTATTCAAAAAATAAATTTTCTCTCAAAACCGAACAGTTGAAAACAGATTTGATCGTAAAAAAACAATATCCTTTATCATATTTTTTTAGATGCCTAAATACTTACTTCAAGAGTAAGAAAAGAAAGACTACGATTCGGCTCTCCCTGATATTTCAGATGAGTATATTAGTGCTTGTATTCGGCAATATCATAATAAATTCTTCTTGGGGGTTTTTTGTCACCATGATATGTTTCATGCTTTCAGTTGTCCCTCCTATATATTCACTATTTTCTAAGGTTAGGATCTCAGCATCATTTCAATTCTGGGTATCGGGATCATTGTTTTTGTATGCCTTGGGTGAATCCTTGAACTTTCACCCTACGTTAAGATTGTGGAACCCTTTCACACATGTTTTAGCAGGTGTAATTGTAGGAAGCATCATAATCACATTTTTGTTCTATTTGAACGATATCTCTTTTAATTTGTACATACCACCAAAGATGATCCCTCTCTTTGTGTTGATTTTTATACTTTCTATCGGTGTGATATGGGAGCTATTTGAATTTTTTATAGATAATCTCTTTGGAAGGAATTTACAACCAAATTTACAAAACACAGTTAACGATCTAATTTCTAATACTATAGGAGCTTTTTTTGCGATTTTGATTGCGAATTTCCTAACTCCGTTTGAAACTTTTACTTTAGATCATAAAAAAGAAAAAGATTTAACAGATACTCCTCTTCCATTTCTAAGGATACCCTTTAGTGTCTTAGGATTAATAATGATACTCTTCGGGATCATTAGTATCCCTATTTTTGTCATTTCATATGTTCCTAATATTTCTACTCAGATCAATCTTCTTTTGTTTTTGTTTTCTATATTGTCGATGATCGTTTTGTTGGTGATCTTTATATTCTTGATAAATTATTTGTGGGAAGGGTTTCAAACAACTTATAATTTTATTGCTCATAAAAATAAAGTTTTTTTCAAACTTTTTATTGCAAGGGTCCTATCTCTGTTTGAAGCGTTTACTGAAGTTTTAGAAAAGAAAAAAGAGATCAAATTAGAAGATATATCTTGCATACCATTAAATATCCTAATCGGAAGTTTAGGAATTATAGGAATCCTTTTTGGTGTCATAAGTGTTCCTATTTTTGTCGTTCTGTCCGCATCTAATATTTCTAGCCAGATCAATCTCATCTTGTATTTGTTTTCTATATTGTCTATCGTAGTTTTATTAGTTATTTTCATTTTATCAATAAACGATTTATGGGAAAATTTCGAATATCTATTAAATAATTTTATTAATAATAAAAGAATCTGAACGACTTCTCGCCCTCTTTTCTTGGGACTATTATTACATTCTTTTTTAGCTGTAGAATTTCTTTCAGAAATTATATAAGTCCAAAATGGCTAAGGGATAAACGATGTTACTAAAAAATATAATAAACCATATGAAGGAAAAAGGTGCCGATTACTGCGACATTAGAAAGGAAAAATGGGAACAGACTGGATTGACATTGAAAGATGGTGATATAGACAAGGCTACAAGTGGTAAAGAAGAGGGCGCTATGGTCAGAGTGCTTTATGAAAATGGATGGGGGAATATAGGAACATCAAATCTTGATGAACTAGAAGAGGCTGCGGATAGAGCCCTATCCATGGCTAAAAAAAGCAACGAATACAAAAAAGAAGAAACGGGGATGGCCGATGTGGACACACATCAAGAGAAAGTTGAAATCGAGATGAAAGAAAACTTCTTAGACATTTCCATCGAAGAAAAAGTCTCCTTTTTGAAGGAATTAGAACAACAGTTGAACGAAGATTTCGTAAGATCTACTGAATTAAGATATGGAGACAGACTTGTGAAGAAAGAGATCGCTACAAGCGACGGCACTCATGTGGAGATGAAGATACCCAGGATAGTCACATACATGATTGTAACGGGAAAAAGTGATACGATACAAAGAGCTAGTGAAGGTATAGGGGGCACAGCAGGATATGAACTGACAGAAAAAGCTCACGAGAAAAAAGACGTGGTATTGGAAAGATTAGAAACTTTACTAGAAGCGGATACCCCACCGAGTGGAAAGATGTCGTTGATAATGGATCCACATCTGGCCGGTGTGTTCTCCCACGAAGCTTTCGGACACGCTGCGGAAAGTGATCTGGTCTCCACTGGGAATAGCTGTTTAGAAGGAAAGATAGGTGAAAAAGTCGCATCAGATATCGTCACCATAAAAGACGATCCTACCATGGAAGGTTATGGCTCATTTCCTTTCGACGACGAAGGTACGAAAGCTAGAAACAGGATACTAGTGAAAAACGGAATACTTAACGACTTCATACTCGATAGAGAGAACGCCTGGAAACTCGATATGATCCCCAATGGAGGAGCTAGAGCAGAAGATTTCAGAGTTAAACCGCTGGTAAGGATGAGTAATACGATAATGGAGCCGGGCGATATGGATTTTGAAGAGTTAGTTGAAGAAGTAGATAAAGGGGTCTTCGCAAAATCTTCAGGCGGAGGGCAAGTTAACACAGGCGAAGGAACTTTTCAGTTCAATGCCCAAGAGGCCTACTTGGTTGAAGATGGAGAGATAGTTAAACCACTAAGAGATGTGAGTTTCAACGGTTTTACCTTGAAAACTCTTCAAAACATAACAGGTATAACAAAGGATATGGAAACAGGGATCGGACATTGCGGAAAAGGTCAAACAGCCGCGGTGACAGACGGAGGAGCTAACGTTTTGATTTCTGAAGTAACGGTAGGTGGTAGAGAATGAACGAAAAACTTGTAGATAGTGTAAAGGAAACATTAGAACTGATAGAAAAAAAGAATCTAGAAGGGGACGTTTACGGATTGAAAGAAAAAAACATCAGTTATTCCATTAAAAAAGGAGAATTGGCTGATAGTTCAGAATACGAAGATATGGGCCTTGGTATAAGAATCAAAAAAGATGGAAAGATAGGCTTCGGATACTGCACCCCAGGAGAAGAAGAAAAAGGCGTGAGAATAGCGGAGGAACTCTCTAAAATCTCTCCAAAACTTGAATTGCGACTTCCAAAAGAAGATGATACACCAGAACCGAGGACTTTTGACGAGGATATATTCGAATCTTCTTCTGAAGGTGCAGAATTAACTCAAAAGGTGATAGACGGAGCTAAAAGTGTAAAGGATGATATAATCCCAACAAGAGGTAGTCTAGGTATAAGTGACAGTATGAAAGTACTCGGTAATACCAATAACGTTTTGTTGAAAGAAAAAAGTACCTCGGTTTCAGCAGGTGTTTTGACCACGATACATGGGGATAAGACATCCATCAATGCCAGCGAATCTAGATCTTCTAGAAAGATGGACCTTGATTTCATAGATATTGGAAAAACGGCCGCGGAGAAAGTCGACTCCTTGAGAGAAAAATCGGAACTACCTAAAGGGAAAATTCCGGTTATGATGAATCCTGACGCTTTCGCGATGTTGATGTGGTTCGGGATAGTTCCGGCAATAAACGGCGAGAACATACGTAAGGGAAAGTCAGTTTATGAGGGTAGAAAAGGTGATAAGGTCGCGTCAGAAAACTTCAACATGAAAGACGATCCCACAAAGGACTGGGGGATAGGAAGCGGTCGGTTCGACGATGAAGGCGTACCCAGCAGAGAAGTACAGATAATAAAAGACGGTTTCTTAAACAGTTTCATCTATGATCTTAAGGAGGCTGAAAAAAGCGATACTGAAAGTACCGCGAACGGTCTGCGAGGGGGATTCAAAAATCCACCGGATATATCGGATAGGAACATCGTTCTGAGAGGGAAGAACATCGATAGAGAAAAACTTCTGCCTGATAAAGGCATCCTGGTCGATGGTGTGATGGGCGCGCATACTCTCAATCCAGCCAGTGGTGACTTCAGTGTTGTTGCGACACCAGCATGGCTCGTTGATGATGGAGAGATAAAAGGTAAAGTTGAAGGTGCTATGGTGTCTGGTAACCTACCTGAGGTTTTAGAAACCATAGAACTTGCAGATGATCATAAGAAAGTCTACGAATCTATAGGAAGTAGGGAGATCAAGATGGACCTCCCATCTGCAAAATTGAACGATGTAACGATCTCTGGAAAATAAAAACCTTTCTTATTTTTCCATTTTTGTTCCTTCATCTTCCTCTATAGTCTTTTCTTTCCACCTACCAGTTCGGAAATAACCGTAAGAGAAGAACGCGATAAGTATATTGCTCAGAGACATGCCTATCCACACTCCTAATATTCCAAGACCAGCACCGATATCAAGAGTTGTAAAACCGAGGGGAATAGAAGAAAATGCAAGCAAATAAGAAAGAGCTATCCTCAAAACCATTATTCTAGTCAAAGAGAGAACCATCGCCGGTTTTGTATGTCCCGTTCCCCGGTAAGTCGAATCGAATATCCTGAATATGCCAAAAAACGGTATAGCGAAGACGAATATCGCCACAAAACGGGCGGATTCATCTATTACTTCGCTGTAATTTTCGAGCGCTGCCTCATCAGCAAAAACACTGACAAGGCCCGTTCTAAAGATAAATATAGCTATAGAAATTATGACCATAAGAACAACAGAGACCATGATAGTCTTTTTTACTATGTTTTCTGCCCTCTTGGTCTTTCCCGCACCAATGTTTTGACCCACCATGGTCATTGTAGCACTCGCAAAGCCCCAAATACCAAGATTAACTAACTGGATGACTCTTCTACCTATACTATAGGCGCTCAAAGGTATCGTGCCAAAAACAGAAACTATGGCTATAAGACCAACAAATCCAAGTGCACTACCTCCTCGGGCAGCTGAAGCAGGAAGACCTATATCGAATATTTTCTTGACCCACTTTAGCTTGAGTTTGAGATGTTTAAGCTTCAATTTTATTCCAACCTTACCACTGAAAAGTAGATATACGCCGACTGTAGAGGCCACACCTCTAGTTGTGACCGTTGCCACCGCTGCTCCCGTGACACCCATGGTAGGAAAAGGACCTATCCCTAATATCAAAAAGGGGTCCAATATTATGTTTAAAACAACACCGATAGCTCTCAAGTACATCGATGTTTTCATATCTCCAACCCCTCTCAAAATGAATCTAAATGAGGTGAAAGCATAGGTTATGGGGGCACCGACGAATATGATCCTAGTATAAGAAAGAGCTAAAGGATATACATCTTCAGGCACTCCTATTATGTTCCTGAGTAACCATCCTGCGGAAAAAAAGCCGATGGTGCCCATTATGATACTTATGATCAATAAAAGACCAAAGACTTGTCCTGCAGACTCATTGGCCTTTTCGCTCCCACCCTTGCCAGTATGTTGAGAGACTAAAGAAATTCCGGCTGTAGCCAGCCCCATGCCTAAAGCGAGGAGGACCATCACCAAAGGAAAAGCGACACTTGGAGCAGCTAACGCCTCTTCGCTGACTCGACCAAGCCAAAAAGTATCGGCGATATTGTATCCGGTCTGAAGCATACTACCTATGACTATAGGCCATGCTAGCACCAACAAGGTCTTAACGATAGGGCCGTCAAGTATCTCATCTCTTCTTTCTTCGATTGAACCTTTCATTCCTGATGCTCCTTCAAAAGTAGGTCTTCTATCGCTTGATCTAACGATTCTTTAGCTTTTTGGGCTACATTTCTTTCTGTAGAGATTTGTCTTGCTCTTGCGCCGTCGATGGTGGAAAGTATCAGGGTTGCTGTAAGTTCTGGGTTTACTTCTCTGAACTTTTCTTTTTCGATCCCTGTTTCTATTATCTTCGTGACTTTATCATGGATGAAGTCATCATTATCTGTGATCTTCTGTTTATATCTTTCATTATAAGGAGCCTGAGATCTCACTTCCAAAAGAACTGCATGGAATCTCTCTGGTATATCTCCACCATTGATCCCAAAAAGCATTCTATCTATGAGGCCGTTCAATTTTTCTAAAGGATCTTCTGTATCAGGAACTATCTTTTCTTTGAATCCTTGGAGTAAATAGTCGATAAAATCGATCATCAAGTTCTCTTTAGTACCGTAATGATAATGAAGATTAGATTTACACTTATCATATTCATCAGCTATTTTATCCATGGTCAGATCTGCGTATCCGTGTTCTCGGATAGCTCTTGAGGTAGCCTTCATTATATCGGTTCTCATATCAGAAGGTACGTTCTTCTTATCTGACATATTTACTGACTAACTAGTCAGTCTAATTTAAAAAATTTTTGCCGATAAATGATCGAAATTTTAATCCTATTCAGGTTAACTTTAACAATCCTTTTTGATATCCATCAATAGATAAACTTATTTAGCCAAAAAAGCATAATCCTTT
>CAYXPD010000045.1:0-3540 GCA_964466995.1 uncultured Thermoplasmata archaeon
TCTTTCTTGGGCGAGGGATTCGCACCGCTCTAAGAGTTGAGAACCATATCCAGAGTGTTGGAAGTCCTTACCTTTTTCGTGCACAGGAGTCATCTCTCCGATCACTTTTAATTCCCTTATCATAGGCGAAATGTCTTCATCAAAACGAAGTCTAGCGTATCCGAGAAGGATGTTTTTATTATCACTCAACTCTAGAAAATATTCCTCCCCACCAGAAGCGTCATAGGTAAATGTTCTCAAATCGAGGGAATCCATATCTACATCTTCATCCGAATGACCTGCTTCCCTACAACGGATACAGTCACAGGTTTCTCCCATCTTTTCTAATTCTTTCCTAGCATATTGTCGTAAATTGCTCTTTTTCACACCTCCTTCGACTAAAGGCGAAGGGATATCTCTTTGTACCCGCTGTATCCTTACATATTTAGGTACCTCGGATTTCATCTCTGCGACGAGTTCAGAAGCCTCATCTGTAGATAGAGGTTCGTATTCTCCTTTTTTCCATTCCTCATATATTTCCGTGCCTTTGATCACAAGAGCAGGGTAAATCTTCAACATGTCTGGTCGAAATCTCTCATCTTCAAAGAGTTCTTTAAAATCGTTAAGGTCCTTCATTTGGTTCATACCAGGAAGTCCGGGCATGATATGGTAACACACCTTGAATCCTCTTTTCCTAGCCAGTCTTGTTGCTTCTACGGAGTCTTCAACCGTGTGACCTCGTTTTATGTATTCGAGAACATTGTTTCTAATGGATTGAACACCGATCTCTACCTTTGTCGCTCCGAGTTGGAGCATCCTATCGAGTTCTTTTTCCCCGCAGTTATCCGGTCTAGTCTCTATGGTTATACCGATACATCTTCTATCCGAGTCTTCGTTAATATCTTGAGCCTCCGTCAAAGAATCTGAATGCATATCGTTTAGTGCATCCAGACAGTCCTTCACGAAACTCTTCTGGTAGGACCATTCTCTAGCAGGAAATGTACCACCCATTATTATAAGGTCTATTTTGTCCGTCTCGTGGCCGATAGCCCTATACTGTTCTAGCCGATCTTTGACTTGCTCATAAGGATCAAATTCGTTCCTCTCACCCCTTAAAGCTGCAGGTTCCTCTCCTGTATAAGACTGAGGACTAGGGTCCTCGCTATCGGGACCTCCAGGACACATACGGCATTTTCCATGAGGACATTCTTCAGGGGAGGTCATCACCGCGATAACTGATACTCCAGATTTTTTTCTAGATGGTTTTCTCTGAAGTACGTGGATCACGTCTTCCCTATCCACTTTTTCCATCTCATCCACTTTTTCCAATATAGTAGCATTCTTTGGAAGTTCGTCCCTATCGTATTTTTTACAGATCCTGATTTTAGCTTTTTGCAGATCATCTGGGGTGGTTATCTTCCCTTTGACTATCTCTTCTATTATCTCTTCGAAGTAACCCATCAGTAAACAGTTCTTTGAATGACTATAACAATCTTTTGCCTAAAAATGCCATCAAGGCAAAAGAGATATATAACGGAATGAGGTAATCAATGAGTGCTAAAAAACGGGCTCATAGTCTAGCTGGTCATGACGTCGCCTTGACACGCGTTGGATTCCAAAGGAATCCACTGGCTTTAAGCTGACGCTCAAAATGGCGGAGGTCGCCGGTTCGAACCCGGCTGAGCCCACTTTTCCTTTTCTCAATGGTTCTTATCTTTGATAGCCTTTAGGAGTTGTAAGGCTAAAATCCTGTTCAACGGTTCGTTGTCATTACCACAATCAGGAGAAAATGTACACTCGGGACAACCTTTTACACTATCACAAGAACATCCTTCTAATCTCTTAACAGATTTAGCTCCCAACTCTTCGAATCGAGTGTATGCATCGTGAGAGAAGCCTACCCCGCCTTCCACTGCATCGTGGATAAATATCGCTGGTCGTCCGAGTTCATTATGGAAAGGCGTTGATATACCTCCCACATCTTTCTCATCGATCAGCATCAACAGAGGAAGCATGCGGATCAATGAATGTTCAGCAGCATGTAAACCACCAGCATAACACCTCTCAGGATTTCCTGTCCATTCTCCAAGATCGATTTTTTTACCAGCAGTTTTTAACAGATTTTTCTCAATATTATCTGGGATCTCGATCCAACTTACATGCGTATTTATTGTAACTGGTTCTAGGTCTAGTTTTTCTGTAGACATTATATCATCATTTTCCAATCTCTTCTTTCTGTATGCGAAGTAATGGATGCTAACATCACCGCTTCCTTTACGCGCTGTATATTCCCCTACTTTTCTACTCTTCTCTTCCTCTATGTTAGAAATACTTGTGTCTATAAGTGTTTCCGTATAATAGTCTGTATCGACCGGCTCCAGGATGATCCTGGCTTGAGGACCTTCTTGGAATTCTACGACCTCGTAATATTCTCCTTGATGCAGATATACAGCGTTAAGATGGAATTCTCTATAAGCCCTGTTCTTCTCTACATCAGGCAGGCTTTCTAAAGAACCGTCTCTTCTTATCTGGACTTCAAAGGTATCTTCACCGATAGAATAAAGATCTATATTTTGCTGTGGAAAATCGTTTCTAGTGTATCGGCATCCAGAGTTTAGATCTCCTACTAAACTACCCTCGCTATTCCACATATCTGTCGCCCTTTTTAATCTTGAGGTGAACAGTTCTTCATCCTCTTTCTTCAGTGGCAATTCCTGTGCCGCAGATAGTAAATGACTGGAATAAACGTGATTGTTCGATAAGTCGATAACGGCATCTTCGATAGATTTGTCCATTAAATGATCCGGATCATCCACGATGTACTGGTCTAATGCACTATTGAACGGCACCATTATAGACATGACTTCTTCAGAACCTCTTCCCGCTCTTCCTATCTGCTGCCAAAATGCTATCCTCGAACCTGGATATCCAGAGAGGAGAGTAACATCTATGCCGCCTATATTTATCCCGAGTTGAAGAGCAGTAGTCGATACGACACCATCAGTTTCTCCTTCTCTTATCTTTCTCTCTGTTTTTCTCCTTTCCATTTTAGAGTGTCCTGCGTGGTAGGAGATGACTACTGCTGTCTTATTGTTAAATTCATCCTCAAGTATCTCTCTCGTCCAGAGAGCGTCCAATTCTGTCATCTTTCTTGAAGGTGCGAACATCAAAGTTTGAAGTCCCTGGTCTACGAGGAATGCCATCAGTTCACTGCTCTCTCTATGAGTGCTTTTTCTTTCTCCTACTTCTTCATGAAATTCAGGTGGATTCCAAAAGAGTAAATCTCTCTTTCCTCTTTCACTACCGTCCTGGTCTATCACCTTAAATTCTTTTCCAACGAGTTTTTCCGAATGTTGCTGTGGGTTCCCTAGGGTCGCGCTTGTCAAAATAAATTTTGGATCGCTGGAATAGTACCTAGAGATCCTTCTCAGCCTCCTTATTATCCATGCTACGTGGATGCCTAGTAAACCTCTGTAGTGATGGGCTTCGTCTATTACAACAGTACTGAGATTTTCAAAAAAGTCCGACCATTTATCATGATGACTCAAATATAGGTTCAAA
>CAYXPD010000045.1:3550-7010 GCA_964466995.1 uncultured Thermoplasmata archaeon
CACTGAAATTAGTCAATACAATATCGGCTTCATTCCTAACTATTTTTTTCCTATCTGAAGACACATCTCCATCATATATTCCTATTTTGACATCCTGATCCAATAAGATAAAAATATCCTTTAGTTCTTCTCTTTGGTCCCTAGTAAGCGCTTTAGTGGGAAAGATAAGAAGAGCTTTAGGATCTTGTTTCCGATTCATTACATCTGCAACAGATAAAGCATAGGCGAGAGTCTTCCCGCTCGCGGTACTAGTGGTCAAACAGACGTCATGATCTTTGAGGAACAAGTCTATAGTCTTCGCCTGGTGAGAGTAAAGTCTTATCCCTTCTTCACGTAATTTATCTTTTATAGAAGAACTCAATAAATCACTCTCTTGGAAGTCAGGTTCTTTCTCTGGGATCGTGGTTGAAAACTCGATCTGTCCTTGGTAATCGGGATAAATCGATCGAATATAAGATTCTTCCATAAGAACAAAAAGTCTCCTATAGTGATAAGGCTTTTATGGTGTAACCTACTCTTTTGAAATGATGAAGATACTGCATCTACCCGGCAGAGCGATATGGGGTTATTCAGAAGACGAGATCAAAGATATTTTAACTTACTTTAAACCCGATATAATTCTTACATCTAAAATCAGAAAAAAAGAGAAAAAAGTGGTCGAGAAAAATTTTTCCTTCGAATCGATAACCATGGAGGATGTTCAAAAATTCAAGAAAAGGCGGTTAGGAAATGAAGTGCTCTTGATTTTGAGGAATGAGGGCTCTTTATCAGATATTGATTTGGCAGAATTGAAAAACAAAAAAGTTGTACTTATAACAGACCTTATAAAAGAGCACATCGATCCAAAAAGCTTCAACTACGACCTGGTAAATACTTCAATTTTAGACGAGTTCCAATCCGAGTTGGGAGATTTTCATGCTTTATCGACCGAGATCGAGACAGGGAAAAAACCGATGTATGGTAAAAAGAGGATCTATGGTCTAGGATTATCCAATGGTATGGAGGATATCAAGATACCGAGTGTTATTACAAGAGAAAATTTAAAAATCGAAACTCTCGATGCCACAAAAGTAGGCATCTCCGCCGTACCTGGGTTAGGAAAAAGATTCTCTGCAGAACTTGAACAAATGGATATAAAATCAAGGAAAGATCTATGTTCTATAAAACCAGAGAATATATTGGGATGTGAAGGCATAGGACCCTACAGGAGTACTAAATGGATAAGTTCTGCTAAAGCCATTGAGGAAGAAGAAGTATATCGGATCGATGAAAATGATCTCGAAGGAAAACACAGGATCTTTATAGATATAGAGACAGATTCATTGAATCCCTCTATAATCTGGCATATCGGTTTATATGATGACAGTTCTGGTGAGTACCGGAGTTTTTTGGAAAAGGATCCTTCTGAAAAAGGTCGTGTGGTCAAACAGTTTCTAGACTATCTGCAGCAAAATGCTGAAGATGATAGTGTACTTTTGGCCTGGTATGGAAAGAAGTTTGACTTCGAACACCTCGGGAGATTTGCGAAGAAATACGTCCCAGGAAAAGAACACATCTTTGAAGAAATCGAAAAAATAGATTTTATGTATTGGGTAGATAAACATGCTGCACTTCCTTGTAGATGTTCAAAGCTGGAAAGTGTCGCGTCTAGATTAGGTTATGACCCTGAGCTGATCGGATTAGATGGAAAAGAGGTTGGCAGGATTTACTCCGAGTATATGAAAGATGGTAAAAAAGAACCTGATTGGCAGGCTCTTAAGACTTATGCTAAGGATGATGTCATCGCTATGAAACATATCTATGATAAAATAGAGAGAGCTCCTCTTCTTTATCATATAGAGGAAGTAAAAAAGAAATACGTGAGGTAAATTGTTACTTTGAAAGAGTCCTTTTATTTTTGGACTATTTTAGACCCTCATTCGACATTGATCTCATCAGTGGAGTGTTATATTTAGAATCTTTCACATATAGATATATCTTCTGGCATACTTTCTCCACCATCATTCTTTTCTAATACCCAAAGACATAATAATATCTATTCCAATAAGTATTAAAGGGTTGAAACAAAACTTTCATCGGAGGTAACATGATTGGTAGAGGATGATGAAAAGAAACAAGGGGACGGAGAAGACAATCCTGATTTGGGGGAAAGTCCTTCTTTAAATCGAGCAGTCGAAGATGTGTTGAAAAATGTAGAGGGTGAAAAAGAAGTCTATCAAGATGAGACTTTCAAAAAGATAAGCTCCTTGTGTGTGAAATATATTCAAGATGAGAAAGAAGTTCATAAAAGAGACCTCAAGATGTCTATCTATCTAAAATTTTTAGATGATCCAGATGGAAATATTATACGAGAAATTTTGAAAGAAAATGAACACCTTACAGAAAGAGACATGTGGGAGATGAGCAAATCCGTTTTAGATCTTATCGAAGAAAACACCGATGTCGTTGAGATCACTAAAGAAAAAGATAGACATATTTACAGATGGAAGGACTAAAAGTTGGGTAATGAAATGTCGGAGCTATCAGAGAAGTATAAAAGACTGAGCAAACATCTTTCTTATCTACTTCGACATCATCCAGAAGAAGAAAATCTGACTATAGATGACAAAGGATTCGTCTCACTAAAGGCAGTTCTAAAGTCGTTAGAAACTACCAAGCATTCATGGGCCTCTAAAGATGATATAGAATACTTGATAGAGAACAGTAGCAAGAAAAGATTTGAGATCAAGGGTGGAAAGATCCGCGCTTTATACGGTCACTCTATAGATGTAAAAATCAAGGAGAAACAAGAACCTCCTACTAAATTGTATCACGGGACCTCCCCTAAATCAGTAGATTCGATATTGGATGAAGGTTTAAAGCCGATGGGAAGACAGTATGTTCATCTTTCAATTTCGGAACAGGAAGCATTAAGGGTAGGAAAAAGACATCATCCAGAACCTATCATACTCGTGATCGATTCGCTGCAAGCATGGAAAGATGGAATTGAATTCTATAAAAGAGGAGACCTATATTTATCAGAACAAATTCCACCAGAGTATTTGAATGTTAATAGTTGATTGTAAAAATGTTTTAAGACGAAAGTTAGTTTTAAGATGATTTTCAGTAACCGAGGTAAACGTTTTTATATCCTAAAAATCTTCCTTTTTTGGATAATAATTTAAAGGAGTTACGGTGAAATATGCAGATTAAAACCCTTTTGGTAGATGATGAAAAAGCTTTGTTGGACCAGGCTGAGATATTTTTAGAAAGGATAGGAGAAAGGATAGAAGTTTTCTCGACATCATCTGCTGATAATGCTCTTGAGATGATGGATGAAAAGGATTTCGATGTGATTGTTTCAGATTACCAGATGCCTGGTATGGATGGCTTAGAATTTTTAGAAGAGGTGAGGAAAGAAAGAGATAACGATATTCCTTTCATAATATTCACGGGGAAAGGTAGGGAAGAAGTTGCGATG
>CAYXPD010000046.1:0-6947 GCA_964466995.1 uncultured Thermoplasmata archaeon
TCATCTAAAACCCATAAAAATAATAACGACCCTTTTCAATCACTCACCATGTCCCAAGAGCAAGATCCGATGGAAGAAGATATCAGATTGATGAGGAAATTCATCGCAGATAAGGTCGAAACGACCAACACTGATGGCGTAGTTTTAGGTCTCAGCGGTGGTCTAGATTCGACTACTGTTCTCAAGCTTTCTATAGATGCTATCGGAAAGGATAAAGTCCACGGAATAATAATGCCGGAAAGCGCAAGTCCAGAAGAGGATATGAGAGACGCGAGATGGATAGCCGAGGAGTGGGATGTAGAATATGACGAGTACGATATAGACCCTATATTGGAATGTTTTCCTGCAACTCCAGAGGAGAGGCTGCCATATGCGAACTTGAAAGCAAGAGTGAGAAGCTGTATAGAATATTATGTAGCTAATGTAGAAAATAAACTCGTTATCGGCACTAGCAACAAGAGTGAACTCCTTCTAGGATATACTACAAAATATGGTGATAGCGCAGCTGATTTTCTACCTATGGGGGATGTATACAAATCAGATGTTAAAAAATTGGCGAAAAAGATCGACGTACCTAAAAGATTTATAGAGAAGGTACCGCGGGCAGGTCTCTGGGAAGGACAAACCGATGAGGATGAATTGGGACATACCTACAAAGAGATAGACGAAGTGTTGAAATGCATAGAGGCTCAGGAACCTTTAGAGAAGATCGCTGAAAAGAACGGGGTTTCTGAAAGTACGGTTGAAGACGTTAAAGAGATGATTAACAACTCAGTTCACAAGCGAAAATTTCCAACAGTGTTGAAGCTCAGAAGCAGAACTGTGGGGTTAGATTGGAGAGAGTTCACCCAATAATGGGGGATTATTATCATGGTCGTTGTATTATTAGCGGGTATGCCCGGTGCCGGAAAAGAAGAATTTTTGAAGATAGCTCAAAAGAAAGGATACGAGATTGTAAGGATGGGAGATGTTGTTAGAGAACAAGCTAAAATAGCGGATCTCTTTAAAGAAGATATCAGCATCGGAGAATTTGCAAACAGAGAAAGAAAAGACCATCACGATGGGATCTGGGCGGATCGAACGCTATCTAAAGTCTCTGGAGAAGAAACCATTATCGACGGCATAAGAAGTTCAGAAGAAGTGAATATATTTAGATCTGAATTGGAAAAAGACGCGCCGATCATAGCAGTCCATTCTTCTCCAAAAACAAGATTTGAAAGACTGAAAGAAAGAGGAAGAGAAGATGCGCCCCAAACCCGGGCAGAATTCCAGGAAAGGGACATGAGAGAGCTTGATTGGGGTTTGGGAAAGGTGATAGCTAGAGCCGACAGGATGATAGTTAATGAAGGAACTCTATCTGATTTTCAGAAAAAAGCTGAAAAGGTTTTGGATTCCTTAGGACCAAAAAAATCCTACTAAATTGGCTTTTGCATACAAAAGGTTTTTAAGACACAGTACTCAATTACTTCCAAATCATGGCTAAGAGATGGAACGAAGAGGACGATGATCTCGATCTAGATTTGGAATTTGATCGGATAGAATACATGAAGAAAGAGATAAACAAAGGTAAATCTACCCTGATCGCTGTAGGTATAGCCCCTATTTTTGGTTTGGTGAGTATGGCTATTTTCATGCTTACCTTAAATGCGCTAATCAGTCTAATCATGGGGATGCTCGGACTGATATTTTTAAAACCGATATATGATATTTTGAATATCGACATTGATAAGATCGGGAAAAAGGGATGGGTGAAGAACGGTGGAGTCTATTTCTTTACACTTTTAGCAGTTTGGATTATCTTGATGAATCCGCCTTTTGCTAATTTCGCTGGACCTCAAATACATGGAGCGGAGATCGAGATATTACATGAGGGAGAATGGGTACCTCAAGAAGAAGTTAACGTAACAGATGGTGAGACTGTAGAGATAAGAGTTATAGCGGAGATCACGGACAACGTAGCTGTTGACGAGGAGAGTGTCGAAATAAATTTCGACGACCGGGGGTGGAGAGACATGTCTAAGAATGAAAGTCGCGACCATATCTATGAATTTGAACCGCTAGAAGAGTTTGGCGAGTTTGGACCCGGAGATTACGAAGTCGGGATTCGTGCAGAAGATGTTGACGGGAACAGAAATAGTGTGGAGATGGTGCTCACTTTAGAGGAGCATGAAGAGTAAAGAAGATTTAACTCAAGTCCGACTTTGAATTCCCCAAAGTATTTTATAGCCTCTTGGATTTTTCTCTACGAGAGTCATTTATGACAGAAGAAAAAGTGCTAAAAGTCAAAGAAGCACCCCAAGAAGACATCGGGAGGAACAGAGCTCGGTTAGGTGCTAAAACAAGGATGGACCTGGGTGTTGAAGTCGGCGATGTGGTCAAAATTAAGGGGGAAAAAGAAACCGTCGCTAAGGTCTTTAGATTATCGTCTGAAGATGAAGGTGAGGACATAATAAGGATAGATGGACTCGTCAGAAAAAACGCTAAAGTATCTATGGGGGATAAAGTAGAGATAAGTAAAGTTTCGGTGAGCGAGGCAAACAAAGTCGTAATAGCGCCAGTTATAGAGGAAGGAAACAGGTTAAAATTTGGAGAAGGTATCGATTCATACGTGAAAAAACGTCTCCTCAAACGCCCGATTTTAGCAGGGGATGCAATCGTAGTACCAGGAATTGCACTGATGGGAGGTAGTGTGCCTTTTATGGTCATCTCCACCAATCCCGTCGAACCTGTAATCATATCCGATAACACAGAAGTGATGGTGAAAGCAGAACCTGTTAGTGAAAGTGAAGTCATAGCAACTACTCGAGTTACCTATGAGGACGTTGGAGGGCTAGATGAAGAATTGAAAAGAGTCAGAGAGATGATAGAACTTCCTCTCAAACATCCAAAACTTTTCGATAGACTCAGTATAGAACCACCAAAGGGTGTGCTCCTCCACGGTCCACCCGGTACTGGAAAGACCTGGATAGCTAAAGCAGTAGCCAACGAAGCAGGCGCTAATTTCCTATCTGTACAGGGTCCAGAGATCATGTCGAAATATTATGGTCAGAGTGAAGAAAAATTAAGAGAGAAATTTGATGAGGCTAAAGATCAGTCGCCCTCGATAATATTCATAGACGAACTCGATTCTATAGCACCGAAAAGAGACGACGTCAAGGGTGAAGTGGAGAGAAGAGTTGTCGCCCAACTCTTGACCCTCTTAGATGGCCTTACACAAAGAGGGGAGACCATAGTTATAGCTGCAACTAATCGTGTGAATGCCATAGATCCAGCTCTTCGAAGACCGGGAAGATTCGATCGGGAGATAGAGATCGGTCTTCCTGACAGGAACGGAAGAACGGAGATCTTGCAGATACATACGAGAGGGATGCCGGTTGCAAGTGATGTCGACCTTTCTAGATTATCTGAATTCACACACGGTTTTGCCGGCGCAGACCTAGAATCGCTGGTCAAAGAAGCGGCCATGCGTGCATTAAGAAGGTATCTACCTGATATTGAGATGGGAGAACCGATACCGAGTGAAGTCCTAGAGAAGATGGAAGTTAAGGATAAAGATTTCCTAGAAGCTCTTCGGGAGATTGAACCCAGCAGCTTAAGAGAGATAATGGTAGAAATACCTCAGGTCTCTTGGGAAGATGTTGGAGGTCTAGAATCAATAAAAGAAAAGTTGAAAGATTCAGTCGAGAGACCGATATCCGATCCGGAATCTTTCATAGAGATGGGGATCGAACCTCCAAAAGGGATACTTCTTTATGGGCCTCCTGGAACTGGGAAAACTCTTCTAGCGAAAGCTATCGCAAATGAAAGTAACGCCAATTTCATCTCGGTAAAAGGCCCTGAAGTCCTTTCAAAATGGGTGGGAGAAAGTGAAAAGGCTATCAGAGAAGTTTTCAAAAAAGCCCGTCAGACAGCCCCATCAGTGGTTTTCCTGGACGAACTCGATGCTCTAGCACCGAAACGGGGAGGAGGAACTAATGATACCACCGACAGAGTTGTGAATCAGCTACTAACGAGCTTGGACGGGATTGAAAGGACGACAGATATAGTTGTCTTGGGCGCTACCAACCGCCCAGATAGGATCGACAATGCGCTTTTAAGAGCTGGAAGGTTCGATCATAGACTTTCGGTCCCTGTACCTGACAAAAAGGCTAGAAAAAAAATATTTGCCATCCATACTAGAGATATGCCTCTTGGAGACGATGTCAATTTGGACTATCTGGTGAATGATACGGAATATTACGTAGGAGCAGATATAGAATCTGTTTGTCGGGAGGCAGGTCTAAAGGCGATTAAAAACAATTCTGAAAAAGTTCAGATGGCTCATTTCGATCAGGCCGTAAAGGAAGTCAAACCTTCGGTGGATGAGGAAGTTAGAAAAATGTACGAAGAATGGGAGGAAGAGATGGAAAAAAGCGTTAATAAGAAGAAAGATTTTAATGGTGTTGACATATATCGGTAATAATAAGTAGAATAAAATATTTGAGAAAAAGGAGGTAAATGATATGAGGATGTTTGTTACCGAATTGCGAGGCAAAACCGTGATGACCAACGACGGGCAAATACTGGGCAAGATAGACAATTTTGTTATAGATACGGACACAGGGAATATCAAACATGTATTGGCTACACCCGCTGAAGAGATAGAAACAGAACTATTCGAAACCGACGCCGAGGAACGACTAGTTTTGCCTTATGAAGGGATGAAAGCTGTAAAAGACGTCGTTGTGATGGAAAATATCAGCATGGATTGAACCACATAGAATTTCATCATTCTCTAATCTCTCTTCCTTAATCTTGCAAAAAATGAAGGAGGGAAGTGCAAAGCTGATTCGGTAGGTTAGTCGATTGAAAATATTGTCGAGTGGATCTATCTATGGGAAAAAGTGTGAAAAGCAGATTGAGAAGATTGGGTGTTAGACCTACGCAGAGCCTTGGGCAGAATTTTCTAGAAGATACCGATATCGCTAAAAAGATCGTTAGGTCTGCGGATATAAAATCTTCAGAAAAAATCTTAGAGATCGGCCCGGGATTGGGTGTTTTAACAGACATCATAGTAAAAGAGGCGGGAAAAACGATATTGATAGAAAAAGATGAAAGCCTAGCTAGTTATCTAGAAGGGAAATATTCGGACTACGAAACAAGCATTATCCAAGGAGACGTTTTAGAAGTCGAGCTTCCGGATTTCGACAAAGTTGTATCTAATCTTCCTTTCAGTATATCCTCCCCAATTACATTTAAACTTTTGAAGTGTGAGTTCAAAGGAGGTGTTCTAACCTACCAAAAACAGTATGCAGATCGTATGATCGCCGAAGTTGGAGATCAAGAGTACTCTAGATTGTCTGTTATGGTTTCAGTGTATGCTGAGGTAGAAAGATTATTCGATATCTCAAAAGAGTGTTTCTATCCTCCCCCAAGAGTTGATGCTACAGTGATCAGATTGATACCTTCTGAACCTGACTTTGATTTGAAAGATGAAGAGATCTTCTCTAAAGTTGTTAAAGAACTTTTCAATTACCGAAGGAAGAAGATCAAAAACGCGTTAGAGACTGGATTAGATATAAAAGAAGAAACGATCCCTTATGGTGAAATGAGGGTCGGAAATATCTCGCCTGAAGAAATAAATGAGATCGTAAATTATCTGATCAAAGAAGAGTTGATAGACAAAAATACATCAGACAATTAATCAATAAATTCACTCGAATTCTATACCACATTTAGGACAGAATTCATCATCCTCTTCGACTTCGACCCCGCACTCGGGACAGACAAAAGCTGATTCCTCTAATGAGGTGCCGCAACTTCTGCAGAACTCATCCCCTTCTTTCACTTCATTACCACATTCTGGACATTCATTTTCTATTACCAGTTCAACACCGCACTTTGGACAATAATGCTCATCTTCGCCTCCTTCAAAACCGCATTCAGGGCAAACTTTCACAGTTTTAGAGGTTGGTTTCTCTTCAGTTATCCGAGAGGATTCATCTTCAATTCCTATCCCACTAGTCTGTTTTTCTGTTGAGATGTCCTTTTCGTCTGAGGACTCTATCTGCTTTTCATTATCACCGACGAGGTCGGGAAAACGTTTCTTTACTTCTTCAGGCGGACCTTCCTTTTTTTCAATATCTTGTCCAGATATCAATCCAGCCTCTTCCTTACCCTTGATCGTTTTCTTACATTTTACAGAATACTTGAGGGCTCCAGTATAATCTTCCTCATCAAAACATTTTTCCGCTTTTGCATAAAATTCTTCAGCCTTTTTTCCATGATCGCTTTCTTCCAAAAGATCTCGAGCCAACTTCATCTCAAACTTTGATTCGAGAAAATTATCAGGAAGGCTTTCAAGTTTTTCTTTTTGTTGTTCTAACTCCGTTCTTCTGCGATCTGCCTCTTCATTTTCTTTAAAATCAACTTCATCTAGTTCATCGACCGTATAAGATTTTTTTACGGATTCTTCCTCCGTATTTGTGGAGGAAATGTTGGTTTTTCCATTGGAGAGGTCGTCATTAGCCTTCGCAGCTAGATTTTTAGCACGAGAAAAATCGCCTTCTTCCAGGGCTTTTTCGGCCTCATCGACCATCTCATCAGCCTGCTGAACATCCTTACCTTTTTGTTTCATCATGCTTGTAACTCCTTTAGTCCTTTTGACCCTGTTGTAGGCTTTATCTTTAGGAGATAATTCTCTTTTTGTTTTTATCTTATTCAATCTTTTCTTTTTTGTCCTTTCCAGGTAAAAATAAGCAGACAGGGAAAGAACAGCAAATATAACTATACTCATTATTATTACCAGGTATGAGGTCATATTTATAAAAAGATATATGCGAGCTGATATAAGTCTTTCGGAGAAAAATGAGAGGATGTCAACTTAAGAATTAAAAAGGGAGCATCCCATCCTTTTTTAGGATGGTATTTATGGATGGGATGCTCGCTAATTTAGTCAATACTTTAAA
>CAYXPD010000047.1:0-6931 GCA_964466995.1 uncultured Thermoplasmata archaeon
TAAGGTTTCGAATATATGTTACACCCATAGATATTTGTTTAAATTATATTTGTCTGTTTTTGATCTCACTTTAAATTTTTGAGTTTTTATGATCACTTCGACATCATGTAGTTGATCCCGATCTCCGAGATATCTGTCGCATATGAACCAGTCCTAGAAATACTCTCGATTATATATGAAAGAGGTGTCACATTTTCTTTCTTTTCCTGCTTAATCTGGTTCATCAATTCATCGTTCTTTTCAAGGAGTTCTTCCCTGTTCTCGATAGCTTGGTTTAACTCCTCTAGATCCTCTCTAAAGAAAGCTTCAGCTGATTTTTCCAATATTTCCATAGCTATCTCACTTTCTTCGACTATTTCATCTTTCAAAGGCCCGTTAAAACCGTCCTCGAGATTTACGACATTCTCGCCGATCCTTACCGCATGGTCTCCTATCCGCTCCATAGCTCTTGAGACCAGCATGTAACTCAAACTTCTTTCTCCCGTGATATCTAGAGTCTCGATCAATCTTGGGTTTGATAACAACATATTGTAATGTTTAGTTATCATCCAGAAAAGACGATCCACGTCCTTGTCTCTCTGTATTATATCCCTAGCTAGGGTTTTGTCGTTCTCTTTAAAAGCCGTGATAGCATCTCGATGCATATTTTTTACTATGAGATACATCCTTCTCAAGCCTTTCTTTTGTGAGAATTCAGATGGGTCGATTAGATCTTTTAGTATGACTCTATTATCAGATTCTTCTATCACTTCCGGACCTATGACCATCCTAGTGAAATCCATTATGGCTCTTCTCAGTTCAGGCTTTATACTTCCTTTTGCTCTAAGATCTATCTTGGAGTAACCAGCCATATATACGCCGATCAACTCTCTTATAAGAGATTCCTGATCCTTTTCAGTTATATCGAGTTCTTTTACATTCGCCTTTTTCTCGTATTCTCTCTCTGGGCTGACAACTATCGATCCATCTTTCCTGGGAGAAAGTATCAGGGAATCCCCTGCTTCTATCTCTTTCTGGTCGACCCAATCTTTAGGCAGGGAAACTATATATGTTGATCCGCCAGTGATTTGGACTTTTCTAGACTCAGGCATATAAAGGAAGTATATAGCTCCCTATATTTAGGATTTGTTCTAAATATTTATTTCTCCTCAAGGGCATATAGAAAAGAGAGAATCTCACTTTGATTCGAGTATGGAATCGATCATATCTCCTACATTTTCAGCGTGGTCAGCGATCGAATCCATCCTATCGACGACTTTGAGGAGGTGGACAGCGGTCAAAGGTTCTTCCTCGTAATTGAACATCTCTTTAGAGATCTTTTTTTCTATCCTATCAGCTTCGTGTTCACGATCGCTCAGTTCCTTTTGCAGTTCATTGGCTCTCCTTTTAGGTTTCTTTCCAAAAGAAGATTTCAAAAGTTGAGAGAATATGTTCATCATCTCTTCAAGTTGCTCAACAGCCTCAAAAACTTTTTTGACAAAACTTTTAAAATCATCTCTGACGACTTCGGGTATTTCTTCTTCTCTCATAGGTAATAGTACGCTTACGTCTTCGGCGTAATCGAGTATCGAATCTGCTTCTTTCAATAATTTAAGAAAATCATCCCGGGTGATCGGCATGAAGATAAACTTGGGTAGATTTTCTCTTATCTGGATCTTTATCTGGTCGGCCTGATGCTCCAATTCCGAGACTTTATCGAAGCATTCCTGCGCCTTATCAAATTCACCCTCGCTGTAGTGATGTACACCTTTCTTCAATTCGTTTATAGATTTCTTTATGAAGTTGGAATGCTCTTTCAGCCCGTCAAAAGGGGAATCGAACATCGCATCTTCCAAGCTTGATCTTCTGAACTTCGGGGTCATATATATCACCATATCTTTTATCAAATTTTAACCTTATGCTACTCTTAGATGAATTGAACCATCCCGAGATATAAAACCACACATGTTACAGCGGATATCGGAACTGTTATCAGCCAAGAGATTATTATCTTCCGGATCACAGATAGATCAATAGCCTCAACTCCTCTAGCGAACCCGACTCCTAAAACGGCGCCAACGACAGTGTGGCTGGTTGAGATGGGCATACCGACCATCGATGCTACAAGCATCGTAGTAGCTCCACCGAAGGAGACGGAAAATCCTCTAGTATTTGTGAGACTAGTCAATTTGAATCCTACAGTCTTTATAACCTTATATCCCCATGTAGATATACCCACTGCTAATCCGATACCTCCGACCAACAAAAGGATTTCGTTCTGCAATAAATAAGGTGTGCTACCGTAAGTGTTTCTTATGATAAGGACTATAGGTCCGACCGCATTTCCCACGTTGTTAGCTCCAAAGGAAAAAGCGATGTAACAAGCTGTGAGCAGCTGAAGTCGTTTGAAAACATTCTCCACATCCCCTAATCCGTTTTCTTTTTCAATGCCTTTAAGCATGGGATATTTCCCAAGATAACCTAGGATAAAAGCTGGAAAAAGTGCAAAAAATGACGCTTCCCATATCTGAAGTCTTTCACCAAATATTCTTTCAGATAATGCGGTATTATATAAGAGAGATAAGGATATTATAAATAAAGTGATACCCAAAATGAAGGGAACTGATTTTTTCGCGGTCTCAAACGGTTCCTCAGAATTAAAGATCAAGTAGACTATCAACTTGAAGACTAAAAATGCGGTTATACCTCCAAAAACCGGAGAGGTCACCCAGCTCACAATAATACGACCTAGAGTCCCCCAAGAGATGATGCCAATGCCACCTACCAAGAGACCGAATCCGAACATCCCTCCGACAATCGAATGAGATGTAGATATCGGCAGAGATTTCCAAGTCGCTACTGTGATCCAAAGACCTGCCGCGGTGACCGCAGATAAAGCGCCTAAAGAGAGTCTATTTATGCCGTTTTCCTCGATGACCGCTTCAGTGTCAAATATACCTACTTCGACTGTTGCGGTCACATGCTCTCCTGCCAATATAGCACCGCTAACTGTCAGGATAGAGGCTATTACAACAGCCTGTTTATGAGTGATAGCTTTTGAACCAACTGCTGGGCCCATAGAATTAGCTAGATCATTAGCTCCTATGTTCCAAGCCATGTAAAGGCCTGAGGCCAATCCAGCCAATAGAATCGTAGCGGCTAAAGTAGAATCTCCCAGCATACAAAACTGGGAAATTAGACTCAGTATATTAGGTTTGTCTGTATAATCTATTTAGACTATATACCTGCTATAGATTTATATAACGATGTTATTCCCTGATAATGCTACCCTTGAACTTTTCATCTTTGATCGCGTTTTCCAATGATTGAAGGTCGCGACCATCTACTATATAGGCTTCGATCTTTGCGCGTTTGATGATATTTGCCGCTAAAGGATCAAAAACAACATTCGGACCTGCACTGTGCTCGCTTTTCGAGACTATCTTTATCAGCTTTTCATAATCTAGTTCCTCTAGTTTTTCCGCTTCTTTATTTTTGTTCGGATCTTCTGTATAGACTCCATCTACCGAAGTTGCGTTTATTAACCTCTTTGAATTCAATCGTTCTGCGAGCATCGCCGCCACCGCGTCGGTAGTATGTCCCGGATGGGTTCCGCCCATTGTAACGATAGAATAATGACTTCCCGCAGAAATAGCCTCGTCAAAATTTTGCGCAGGTACCGGATAAACATCTCCATCTAAGGCGATGATTAGTAGCCTTGCGTTCAGTCTAGAAGTTGCGATACCTAGCTCATCTAAAGTAGCTTCATCCGCGTTCAATTTCCTGCCCCATTTGATATACTCTCTTGCTGTTTTTCCACCGCCGACTACAAGGTAAAGATTTCTTTTATTACTGTTCTTTTGAAGTATCTTTGATAGTTCGATTAATTTAGTTATGTCTTCATCTTCGGGCAGGAGTATAGATCCTCCTATAGATATTACTAGATTTTCCTCTTTCCCGCTCATTTGGACACCTTATTTCTAAATAGAATGGTATTATATATAAATAGGTATCCGTTTTTGCAATTCCCCACCAAAATTATTAATGACTCTTTCTCATCATTGGAGCGATATCATGAACGACGTTCTGATAGTAGGTACGGGTCCAGCAGGTTATACAGCTGCTATCTACTCTGCTAGATACAATCTACAAACAACCCAAATAGGAGAGATGCCTGGAGGATTGATCTCAGAAGCTCCTGAAGTATGTAATTATCCTGGTTTCAAGAGAGTAAGTGGTATGGAATTATCGAATAAGATGGAGGAACAAGTGAAAGATCTTGATGTAGAAGTCGTTTATGATGAAGTCACTGCTATTGAAGGAGAAGATCTAGATTTCGAAGTCGAAGCTAAAAGAGACAATTACAGGGCTAAAAAGATCATCCTCGCTACTGGACAAGAAAGAAGAAGACTAGGTTTGGAAAGAGAGGATGAATTCAAGGGCAAAGGAGTCAGTTACTGCGCGACCTGTGACGCTGCCTTCTACGACGATAAGATTGTAGGGGTTGTAGGAGGGGGAGACGCCGCATTAGCCTCATCTCTACTCCTTTCAGATCATGCAAAAAAGGTATACATCTTATACCGACGAGATGAGTTCTTTAGACCTGAACCCATAAGGATAAAAGAGATCGAGCAAAAAGATAACATAGAACCGGTCTTCGAGGTCAACGTGGAACGATTGATCGGTGATGAGAAATTAGAAGCCGTAGAACTAGACAATTCCGAAAAGATGGAGATGGATGGACTTTTCATAGAGATAGGTTCAACACCGAACTCTGATCTGGCAAAAAATCTGGATATAGATATGACAGAAAACGGTTACATAAAGACCGACGAAGAGAGGAGGACTAATATACCAGGGGTCTATGCCGCGGGAGACGTCATCGATTCACCTCTAAAGCAGGCGATCACCGCCGCTGGACAGGGAGCTGAAGCCGCATCTACAGCTTATGAAGAATTACAGAAAGAAAAAATTGATTGAAGAAAGTTAATTACAAATAAGATGAAATCTCATAGAAATATCTGTCGATGGACAAAAAGTACGCTTTACTAGGGACGATATGGGTCCTTGTGGTTGTTGCGGCCTTGATAACCCATTCTTTTCTGCCTGCCTATGCTAAGGAAAAGACAGGTCTTTACGAACCATACGAGTATTCTCAAATGTATCTAGATAACGATCCTTATTCTGAAGTGATAATTGAATACGATTATGACGAGGGTCAGGAGCCTGAGGAAACTGCTATGAGGAAATTAGAAGGGAAGATCGAAAACTATACTGATAAGGAGAGTGTAAAAAGAGTGGTCGACGACGAGATAAGTTATGATGATTCCACCCTTTCTTACGACAGCAATGATATATCAGAACTTAACGAGAAATACCAAAACTACGAGAGAACAGGGAATAAAATCCCTATTCACGTCCTTTATCTGAACGGGGTTTGGGAAGAGAACCCTAACGTTTTAGGCCTTGCGCAGAGGCCCGAACAGATAGTGATTTTTAGCAGCGTTATCAGATCGATCGAAGAGGAAAATGATCTAGAGCCGGGAGATGTTGAGGCTCCGGTCCTCATCCATGAATTTGGTCACCTCCTTTCTTTAGTCGGATTAGGGTATGAGAGCGATCACGAGGACATAGAATATCCAGGACACTGTGATGAAAGTGCTGGGGAGTGCGTGATGGCTGGTTCTGTGGAGATCAAGGAAAATATGACAAACCCACCTACGACTGAATTCTGCGAACTTTGTCGGGAAGATATTGAATACATAAGGGGATTGGAAGACCCATTCGGATTGGAGGATGCAATATCGTATTCGACGATCGTTGGCCAGTATATGATTGGCATATGGGTAAGTTCTGTCTTGATCGACAAAGTAGATAAGCAGAGGGTTAAGAGAAGGAGATACGAACAAAATTATAGAGATTATTATCAGCAACAGGAAAAAAGGTCTTCTAAAGATGAGTATAGAAAATATTGAACCAGTTAAGTTAAATTTAGTCAACCTCGTATTCTACTGAAAAATTTACTTCTGTAGTGTCTTCTTTTAACTCTTTAGATCCCCTATCATCTTCATCCTCCATAACGTCTTTTAATCTCAAGATCTCGAGTTCTCTATCCCTCAATTCATTTCTGAGCCCAGGAACATGACCATCACCTACCACTGCAACGACAGAACCGAACCTATCTTCTAATTCTCTCAAATTCTTGGCCATAAATCTGTTCCTATCTTCTATCAATATCTTGGAAAGGACAGGCATCTCTTCTTCTAAGGAGACAGTAAATCCTAGCCCGGATTCTCCAGAATTGTACCTTTCCACTTCTTTCTCTATCCTCTCTTTGCTGGTGAAAAGACCTATTAAACCTCCTGCAAACAGCTTAAATTTCTCTTTTAAGCTCATCTCGTTCATCAGCCTGTTGATAACTTCTTGGGCCGGAAGATCGATGAAGGCTACTTTTGAATTTATAGATTTTGCAGTATCGACTGCGGTTAACATCTCCTCACCGACTTGAACACCAAATTTTTTTGCGATCCGTTCCTGTACAAAATGGAGTAATCGGTAGATGAGAGGAACTCCCTTCTTATCTTGACTATCTCTTTTTCTAAGACCCTCGTATCGGTTCCTATCCAATTCTACAGCTACCACTGATGGATGTCTAGCTCTTATTTCCTTTTCGATCCTGTCAGATATATCAAAAACGTGGGCAGAACCGATTATCGTGATCATCATGAATCCATGCCCAGCCACTATATAAAAAAGTGTCGTTGGAAGCAGGAACCATCAATCCTTTTATTAAGGACCTCTAAAATACCTTCTTAACGTGTATGATTCCATCATTATCTTTCAAAAGTCAAAATCTGGTCATTGTCAATCAAGGGTCTTACGAGAGGTTTTCCTACAATGATATGGAATTAGACCTATGGGGAGCTTTTAAGGAACTAGAGAGTTATGATAA
>CAYXPD010000048.1:0-6917 GCA_964466995.1 uncultured Thermoplasmata archaeon
GGACGAAGGGATACCCTCTTTCCTTTCATACAGTGCAGGCACCTTCGTATGCAATCATGTCATCTACTCTACGGCTCATCATGTGAATAAGAACGGCCTTCCGATAGATTATGGGTTCATACACGTTCCTTACCTTCCCGAACAGGCTGTGGATAAAAATACTCATCCTCCCAGTATGTCTAAAGAAACTATCAAAAGAGCACTTATAACTGCTATAAATACGATAACTAAAGAGAGATAGGAAGGCAAAAAACCAAATATCCAACATCTTTATCTTTTTGACATGTCAGAGAAGAAGGATACAATAAAGAAATACGCTCTAAGAAACGCGGTTAAGTTTGAAGGCGAAGCTACTGTAGGGCCTGTTATGGGAAAAGTGATGGGTGAAAGTGACGAGTTCAGAGAAGACCCACAGGGGACAAAGGAACTTGTAAATGAAGTCGTGGAAGAGATCAATCAGCTTTCTCTCCAGGAACAAAAAGAAGAACTCGAAAAACTTATGCCCGAATTTTTTGAGGAGGAAGAAGAGGAGGAAGAAGAGAAACTTCCGAAGATCGACGCTGAAGATGTTAAAATGAGGATGGCTCCAT
Source organism: uncultured Thermoplasmata archaeon (assembly GCA_964466995.1). Lineage (GTDB taxonomy): Archaea > Thermoplasmatota > Thermoplasmata > Halarchaeoplasmatales > Halarchaeoplasmataceae > Natronoplasma. The sequence goes on from CAYXPD010000048.1 coordinate 591, forward strand.
ATCCTTCTGGACCACTACATATAGGTAACGCGAGGATGGTTATACTTAACGATGAATACGTGAAACGAAATGATGGTAGATTGGTGCTTTTCTATGATGACACCATAGGATCAGAAACAAAAAGACTTCTCCCAGAAGCCTACGATATGATAAAAGAAGGATTAGAATGGCTGAACGTCGAATGGCATGAAACTTATTACAAATCTGATAGGATGGATATTTACTACGAGTATGGAAGAAAGATACTTGATATGGGCGAAGCTTATGTGTGTGAGTGTTCCCAAGAGAGCTTGAGAGAAAAGCGAGAAGCAGGTAAGGAATGTGAGCATCGAGATCGACCGAGTGATGAAAATTTTGAACTATGGGACAATATGCTTGAAGGGGAAATAGATGAGGGAAAAGCAGTGGTGAGATTGAAGACGGACATGGAACATCCCGACCCTGCTTTCAGAGATAGAGTACTTTTCAGGATATCCAAAAATGAGCATCCTAAAGTCGGAAAACAATACTCGGTTTGGCCTCTTCTTGAGTTTTCCTGGGCAGTCGATGATCATCTTCTTGGAATGACCCACATCTTGAGAGGAAAAGATCTTGTCATAGAAGATAGGATGGAGGAATACATCTGGGATTTATTCGGATGGGATAAACCTGAATTTCTTCACTATGGAATGCTGCGATTAGAAGATATAAATCTGAGTAAGAGTGAGTTCCAAAGAAAGATGAGAAGAGGCGAGTTCGAAAGTTGGGAAGATCCAAGGACTTGGTCGATGCAGTCTTTAAGGAGAAGAGGTATACAACCCCAAGCAGTAAGAGATTTCATATTAGAATTTGGCATGTCGGAGACAGATATCGAAGTTGCTCCGTCTAAATTGTACTCGATAAACCGAGAGATAATTGATCCCGAAGCGAACAGGTACTTTTTCATACCTGATCCTGTGAAGATAGAATTAGTAGGAAATATAAAACCTAATAATGCAAAGATCGCCCGTCATCCTAGCGACCCTGATAGAGGTTATAGAGAACTAGAAGTGGGTAAAGAGGTTTACATACCAAGGAAAGAATGGGATGAATATCAAGGAAAAGAAATACGTTTGAAGAACTTCTGCAATCTTGAATTGGACGGGAAAAAGGGTAATATAACTGGATTCGAGAACAAAGATATATTGAAGATCCAGTGGCTTTGCGATGCTCTTGATGTAATGGTTGAGAGACAAAACGCTTCTGTGGAAGAAGGGCTCGGAGAAAAAAATCTCTCGGAGACAGAAGTCGGCGATATAATCCAGTTTGAAAGATACGGTTTCGTTAAGATTCAAGATACAGATCCATTTTTAGTCACTTTTGGACATAGATGAAGAAACCAAAAAGTTATAAAAATAATCAATATTTAGATAAACCCTAGAAGCTGAACGGGCGTAATTATGTTGGACGGAAAAAAAGAAGAAAAGGACAACAAATCGATAGAAGATATCGATAGGGAAAAATTGATCGAACATGGAAAACGTCTCCTTGAGACCATCTATGAAGATGAAGGGATGGAGACGTTCGAAGTAGAAGAAGGTCGAGGTTATGTTTTTAGGGAAAAAAGACCGGAGGAAGGATTAGAACTTGCATTGAATAAGATGAAAGAAGAGGGCGAGGGATACGTTTTAACCAGTATTAATCCTGCCGATATCAAAAAGGAGTATGATGTGTCTGATGAGTCGATATCATTTTACTGGTTAACTGTTTTGGAGGGAAATAACAATTTCGACCCAACTAATCTTCATTTGATAGGGCACAGTATTATCGACTTCTTAGAGAATAAAAAAGGATTAATTTTCATAGAAGGGATAGATAAAATTTTAAATCATAATTCTTTCGATAGATTTTGGAGATGTTTGAATCACCTCATTGACGTGGTCAGTGAAGAAAACGGTATCTTGGTTATCAGCTTAGATCCTAGCACGCTCTCTTATCAGTATCTGTCCAATATAAAGAAAAAATTAGAGATTCTTCGATGAGTAAGTCCATGGAAAAAGATTTATCTCCTTTGTATAATACCTAATCATGGAACAACACAAACATTGTAAAATATGTGCTAAACCGATACCGTTGGATGAAGAATTCTGTTCTGAAAAATGTGAGGAAGAATATCAGGAACTTATGAGTAATAGAAAGAAAAAGCAGTATATATTCTACGCTCTCCTCGTGATATTCCTTATAGTGTTGCTTTTGACATTTTATTGAAGAAGTGGTTTCCATGACTAAAAAAGTTATAGTAGGTGGAACTTTCGATCATGTGCATCTAGGACACGAAAAACTGTTAAGGACCGCCCTTTCCGAAGGTGAAACTACAATCGGTCTTGTCTCAGACGAGATGTTAGAGGAATGGAAACCGGAAGCAGAGAACTCCTACGAAGAGAGGAAAAAGGATCTTGAGAAATTTCTTTCCCCCTACAAAGGTTGGTCAATAGAGAAGCTGAATGATCCTTTTCAAAAGGCGGTGGAGGGGGATTTTGACGTTCTCGTGGTTTCTTATGAAACTAAAGAAAGGGGTAAAAAAATAAACGAGATGAGGAAAGAGAAAGATAAGGAACCTTTAGAACTCATAGAAGTTGATCCTGTTCTAGCTGAAGATCTCCTCCCGATAAGTTCTACTAGGATTAGAGAAGGGGATATAGACAAAGAAGGAAAAAGACTCACTCCAGTAAGGGTTTACCTCGGCTCTGAAAATCCCGTTAAGAAGGAAAGCGTCGAAGAAGCTTTATCTGAGTATTTTGATATGGATATGACTTGCAAAGAGGTTGAAGACGCTGAAAAACAGCCGGTTAACGAAGAGATAATCCGAGGAGCGGAGAAAAGGGCTGAGGTACCAGAGGGTTTTGATTATGGCGTGGGAGTGGAAAGCGGGATAGTTCAGACCGAGAATCGGACTTTTTCACTCGAATATGTTGTAATAAAGGATCGCTTCGATTTCACCTCTAAGGGTCACGGTCCCGGTTTTCCTATTCCCAAAGGATGGGTAGAAGATTTAAAGAGTGGTGTTACCTTGGGAGACAAGATGAAAGCAATATTTAAGGACACTCACAAAGAAGAGATCGGTGCCGTCGGTCTGCTCACCAATGGACAGGTTGAAAGAAAAGATTGTATAAAATCTGCCTGCTCTATGGCTATGATCCCCCGGTTGAAGGCAGAACTTTACCGGTAGCATAAGGTTTCGAAAAGGGAAATATTTAATAATAAGTCCTAAGTATGCAGAGAACACCTCACACTGAATTTATCTGGAGTGTAATAGCCTATGGCAACAGTATATGATGTTCCTCCGAACAAGCTGATAGAAGAAGTGAGTAAGGAGATCAAGGATATGGACGGAATTCAAGAGCCCGAATGGTCGAAGTTCGTAAAGACCGGAGTACATAAAGAGAAGGCTCCTGACCAACCCGATTGGTGGTTCAATAGGGTCTCCGCTATATTGAGAAGTGTATATATGGAAGGCCCAGTGGGTATATCGAGACTCAAGACTAAGTATGGCGGAAAACAGAGAAGAGGGCCCAAACCCGAGAAATTCGCGAAAGGTTCAGGATCGATAATAAGAGAAGCCTTACAACAGTTGGAAGCAGCGGAATTCGTGGAAAAAACTGACGAGGGAAGAGTAGTGACTTCAGAAGGCCAGTCCTTTTTGGATGATACGGCTCACGAGATAATGAAAGAGATGGCAAAAGATAACCCAGAACTCTCTAAATATCTATAAGATCGATCAGGGGTGGTCGCATGGCTGAAGAAGATGAATTGGAAGAACTGAAGAAGAAAAAGATACAAGAACTTAAGGAAAAACAAGGCTCTGAAGAGGCTCAAGAGGAAGCTAAACAGCAGATGGAAGCTCAGAAGAAAGCCATGCTCCGAAAGGTGATGACTCCAGATGCTAGGGAAAGATTGGGAAGAGTCAGGATGGCGAGACCACAACTCGCAGAACAGATCGAATCTCAGATAATAGCATTAGCTCAGAGAGGGGGAACGGAAGGTAAAATAGATGATGAAAATCTCAAAAAATTATTAAAAAAGCTTAGCGGTCAAAAGAAAGAGATTAATATCAAAAGGAGGTAAAATAGATGTCGAGCAACAAACCAGGTCCGAAAAAACGCAGACTCTTGAAGAAAGGTAAACAAAATAAGAGAGTTCCAGCATGGGTGATGCAAAAGACCAACAGGAACCACACCCAGAATCCGAAAAGAAGAAACTGGCGTAGACAGGATATAGACGAATAAGGTTAGATCAAGTTGGTGAAAATCATGGTAGACACTGAAGAGAGAATCATGAATATCCCGCTTAGGGAAGCAAAAAACACCCCTTCTAGCAAAAGGGCATCAAGAGCGATGAAACTGATCAGAAAGTTCGTTTCTAACAATATGAACGTCCCAGAAGAGGACGTATGGATTGATTCGAGTACGAATGAAGCTATATGGGATCGAGGTATCAAAAAAACTCCCTCTAAAATAAAAGTAAAAGCTATAAAGTTCGAAGATGGGATCGTTGAAGTCTCCATCCCGAGAGAGTGATCTATGCTGAAAAAATATGCTATCGAGTCTCATCCATATATAGGCGTCTTTTCTGCAAGTTCTGAAGATTTGGTAGTCATACCTCCAGTAGATGAAGATGTTTTCGAGGAGGCTCTCGAATGCGAAGTTGTTAAGACAACGATAGGAGGAACGAGAGTCAATGGTTCCTTAATGGGTTTAAATTCTAAAGGAGCGGTAGTTTCAGACATAATCGAAGAAAGAGAAATAGATAATCTTACAGAATATGTCGATGTGACGGTAATTCCAGATGCACAGAACGCGTTGGGTAACAATATTCTATTAAATGATCGCGGTGCAATGATACATCCTGACATCGAAGAGGAAGCTAAAGAAGCTATAAGTTCTGAACTTGAAGTCGAAGTCAGGAGAGGTACGATTGCGGACATAAAGATGGTAGGGTCGGTGGCCGTGGCTACAAACAAAGGAGTGATATGCCATCCTCATGCGAATGATGAAGAGATAGAGATATTGGAAGATCTTTTTGAGGTTCCCGTTAGTAAAGGCACGGCTAATCATGGATCAGGATGGGTAGGTACCTGCTTGGTAGCGAATACTGTCGGTGCGGTAATAGGTAATCTGACAACTCCAATTGAGATGGGCAGGATAGAAGAAGGTTTGAGATATCTTGAGGATTGAGTGCAGTTTCTTTTTCCTATAACGAGAAGGCCCATATCTCCGTTTGATCCGGGAGGTCAGCTCTTATGAAATCGAGTTCTACACCTAGCTTATATTTTTTATCTTCTGGATAAAGCGAGAGGAAAGGTTCCAAGGTCTTTATATCTAGGGACAGACCACCGATTTTGAAATGCATTGGTACTGCGATCTTTGGTTCTATTGCTTCTATTGTTTTCTTAGCTTCTTCGGGACCGATGGTGAAATTTCCCCCTACAGGGACGAATAAGAAATCGACATGATCGATCTCGTTTACTAGTTCTTCTTCTAGAGGATGACCTATATCACCCAGATGACAGAAGCTGGTACCGTTCATTTTGAATTTAAAGATCGTGTTTTCACCTCTCTTTTCTCCTTCTTCTTCGTCGTGATAGGATTTTATGCCTTTCACAACTATATCTCCGAATTTTCTTTCACCCGCTTCCCTTACAACTTCACTGTCCGGTTTTTCGACTATTCTTACCGCATTGTGGTCGTAATGATCGTGTGAAACCAATATTAGATCTCCTCTAACATCAGGTGGATTTATACCTATACTTCTACCGTCGTGGGGGTCTATTATCAGTATTTTGTCTTCGCCACCGATCTCAAAACAGGATTGCCCATGCCAGCGTATCCTCATCTTTATCACCCTTCAGGTAAAAGATATCTACTGATTTAATCTTTTTGCAAGCTCCCGGTTCCGGGAAGTCCACACTTATAAATAGGTGCTCTATCTAATTCAATCTTTGTTAGTGAATATATGAGTGAAGGCAAGATTGAGTTGGTTGAGTACAACCCCGCTTGGGCTGAACACTTCCAAAGATTGAAAAATATATATGTCGATTCTCTAGGAGACCTGCTTTTGGAAGTGGAACATGTCGGAAGTACCGCGGTCCCTGGTATCTGTGCTAAACCCCATCTCGATATCGATCTGGTGATAGAGAGTTACTCTTCTTTTCAGGAAGTAAATGAGGCTCTTGCCGATTTGGGTTACGAACACCAGGGCGATTTTGGAGTTCAAGGTAGAGAGGCTTTTCGGAGGAAAGACGAGATGGTTCCGTGGGATGGTTCTAACTCTAGAAAATATTCCCATAATCTTTACGTTTGTCCGAAAGAT
>CAYXPD010000049.1:0-6884 GCA_964466995.1 uncultured Thermoplasmata archaeon
CATCTCGAACTAGGATCTGGTGGAAAGGTCGAACATGAGATAGATTACGACCATCACTCTGACGTATACGGGATGGTTACCTTTAAATTCAAAGTGGATGAAAAGGCGAGCAGATGGAAGGTAGGAAAGAAGGTTCAGAAACATGGTATAAAACACGATGAGATCGAAGTGAAAAACTTAGATGAAAGATCAGGTGAAATAGAAGTCGTACGCTCTAAAGCAGAAAAGATACCCAAAATCGATTATTTTGATGAGGTAGAGCTAGTGGAAAAGGACCCTAGGAAAAGATAGGATTGTTCACTCAATAGAGAGATTTATCACATCGCAATTCTTACAGTATTCCATCCTCATCTTTTCATAATCGAGAGGTTTTTCCAACATCTCATCTTCTTCTAAAACCGTATTGAGTACGGTAATGATACCTTCATGGGCTTCACTTTCTCCCCAAGAAAAATGGAGAACCTTCATAGATTCGTCGCAATCCTCACATTGAGAGTCTGACTGAGCACCTTTGAGATATTTTTTTAAATCTTCCTCTGACATAGTCTTCGATATTCTTCCTCCTATTTTTAATTTTTCTGTGATTAAAGAAAATTGCAGTATATCGAAATGATTTTTAAGTATATACAACTCAACCTCCGCTAACTACCCAATCCCGAAAATAATATATATGGCTTAGACAATACGAAATCGGTGTAATAAAATGGAAGCGATCTTACTGATAGCCGGTGTGGTGATACTGTCTGCAGTTATAATGGCCATGTTCGGGCTAGTAGGCCTTGGAGGAATGGTCATTATGGGCATCGGCGGAGCAATAGCTGCCGGCTATGGTTTTGTTGAAGGTGGACTCTCGGAAATAATTGATGTACTAGGTGATGCACTAGAAGAGCTCGATGAGTTAGCAGTTGAAGCTGGAGAAGTGGCCATGACGGCTCTTCTCACTCTAGGTTAAATACAAGACCTCCCTCCCACCTTGAATAAATAAAAAATTCTTCTTTTTTTCATTTTTTTACAAATCCTTCTCTCTAAGTTCGCATAATATATTTTTTTTCATAGTATAAAATTAATTTTTACCTGTTTTATAATCATGGATTATATAATTTGATTAAACTTACTACAATGCTTCACCTTGTCTATTTGATCTATTTGAAAATCTCTTCTATAAAATATCTACTTTATACATAATGATAAACCCCTGGTGGAATCTGTCAGGAATAAATTCCTAAAGCTCGTGAATCCGCTGTATAATTTTTCTCTCGAAAACACAAAAGAAGCCACTGGCGGGAATTGAACCCGCGATCTATTCCTTTTCAGGCACAAGCAGGGTTTTACCCTGCTGCATACCAAGGAATCGCTTTGCCCCTAAGCCACAGTGGCATATTTTTGTTTTTAACATTCTCTTCTTACGAGTAATCTATATTAATGTTTTTCGTTTAGGATTTTTCCCAACAAAGCAGAAGACTTAAATTTATAAAAGAGATGAAAGTGTCAATTAATAAGATATATTATTCTACAATAATACAGGGTTTTGGATATGGAAAAAAAGAAAAAGTTCATCGTGCTAGGTGTGATAATATCTTTCGGACTAGTAAGCTTTTTTTCGATGCTTATTTAGCTGATCTTATAACCACAATCAGATTTTCTCCGCTTAGCAATTTTTTTAAATTATTAGAAAACTTTACTGTTGAGTTAATAGGTAGCATTTTATTGTTTGCAGGATTCTCACTGATATTTTGGAGAAAGAACAAAAAAGAATACATCCTATTGTTATTTTTATCTATGTTTATCGCAGGTTTGCTCTCGATTGGACTGCAGCAGACGTTCGCTAGACCTAGACCGTCTGATATAAAGATGATAGAGATAGAGATTGATATCTGGAGATATTCTTTCCCAAGTGGTCATGCCGCAGTTGCTTTTTCAGCGATTCCGATTTTAATAAAAGTCCTTCCAAGATTCAAAAATGTTTGGATATCTTTAGCTTCTTTTGTCGGGTTCTTTAGACTTTACGTAGGAGCACATTATTTAAGCGACGTCATTTTTGGTTGCCTTTTGGGTTGGTTAGTAGGTATCTCGGTGTTGAATTGGAAGAAAATATTGGAAAATCAGGAGATTAAACGACATATTTTTCACGTATCTTTAGGTGTTTCTTTAGTGGTATTGGTTTATCGAAGTATAATGGTATCATTAGGTAGTAGTGCGCCTTTCTCTGTGTTCTTTTTTCTACCTCCTATATCAAGAGTGTTCTTCTTTTTCATAGTTATTGGATCGATATTGGTGTTGGTCTCTAGAGATCATCTGATTCCTGTTATTCAATGGTTTTTGAATGTATTTGAAAGATCAAATGTGAAAAATAAATTTCCTGGTAAAGGCTGTTTTTTCTTTTTTTTAGGTGGGTTTTTTGTTTCATTATTCTTTGAAAGGAACGTTATTGCTGCCTCACTCATCATATTGGCTGTAGGTGACCCAACATCTCACTTCATTGGAGCAAATTTTGGAAAGGTTAAACATCCGGTAAGCGATGTTAAAAACATCGAAGGCAATATAGTAGGTGCGATTCTAGGCGGTATAGGAGCGTCTATATTCGTTCATCCTATTATAGCATTCACCGCGGCATCCATAGCTATGTTCATTGAGGGTATATCTTTGAAGGGATGGAAAGAAATGATTAATGAGGATAATCTCATAATACCGTTAGTCTCCAGCTTAGTTATATTTAGCATGCAACATTTTTTATTTTGACAAATCTAAAGGATAACTTTCCTATATAAAGTACAAAATCTGTAGTCATGCTAAAAGTATATGCGGGGGAAGGGATTTGAACCCTTGGAGGCCTACGCCACAAGGTCCTAAGCCTTGCCCCTTTGGCCTAACTCGGGTACCCCCGCATGGAGGTGAGTTTTCGTCACTTTTTAGAAAATGACCGCAGTTTACATCCACATGAGGTCATTTCGGAAGAATATCAGTATAACCTTCTTTATAAAATTTAGTATTTGTACTCACAAATCTTTAAGCCTTCCTTCTTTGGTCCTCTCGACCTTACCGAATTCATCCATCTCTTCCAGTTCCTCTCCATTGAATATAGGTCCATCGATACAGACCTGCTTTCCATCTATAGTACAAGAATCACAGATGCCTATCCCACATTTCATATAACGTTCCAGTGAGGCTTGAACAGGTACACTATTACTTCTACATATATTCACAACTTTCTCCATCATAACTTCAGGTCCGCAAGTCAAAACTATATCGAAATCCTCTTTCTCCAGTATCTCTGCCGCGATATCAGTAACGAGACCTTCACGACCTGCACTTCCATCCTCTGTTACTATGGTAAGATCGCTTTTTTCTGACAACTCATCTCTAAAGAGTAATTCGGATTCAGTTTTCGCTCCGAGACAACTTTTGATCTTTTTCCCACTTCTTTCTCCTTCATAAACAGCCTGTATCAAGGACGCTCCCCCACATCCTCCTGTAACTATCAGTATTTTTTCTCCCTCAATAGAATAGCTGTTTCCATAAGGTCCTCTTATACCGATTTTATCTCCAATTTCCATATCATGAAGTGCTTCGGTCGCTTTGCCTCTTTTCTTTACTGTGATGAATTCATTATCTTTTTTAGATACCGCCATTGGAACTTCATCCAAACCAGGTATCCAAATCATCACGAACTGACCGGGCTTAAAATCTTTTGACCAATTGAAGAACAGACTTTTCACGGTAGGAGTTTCCTGTTCAACTCTCTCTATTTCGACAATATCTAATTTGCTCATCGAGGTTAGATGTGCACTTTAACTTTTAGATATTTCGGTTCTCTAACCTGTATCCTTATTTCAGCCGAACAGTAAATAAATAGATGCTGCGACTCCAACGATAATAGCCAACATGGGTACCATCAACTTCAAAAATTTACCTATATTCCCATCGAAATATTCTAAAGAGATGCTGATACAGGGATGGACAGGCGTGACGATATAGCCTGCGAACACAGAAACGTACATCGCTTGAAAAGCTGCCAGAGAGAATGACCCTACCGTTGCTATATATATCGGCGCTAAGATGGAAGCGGGAACCATTATCCTTCCAGTACCGAAACCGAGCAGGAATCCGAATCCGACCAATAGTACGATTCCGGGGACCTCTAGACCTGCGATCATGCTCTCTATTCCTGAAGAATGAAAAATGTTGATAAAGAAATAAAGGCTGAATACTAGAATCATGAAATTCCAGGGTTCCATCTCTTGAGCTGCTTCTTTTAACGTTGTCTTTCTAGAGTCTTCGATCAAAATTATAGCTAAGATTAAGCTTAAAGAAACAGCTATCATCACGAAAACGTTTTCAAGGTGGTCAGCGATCCCGACTCCGTAACTCAGAACAGCCCAGACAATCGGTGCGGTCAACAGCACGCCCATTGGAGGTACGAGCGATCTGATATCGATCTCAGAATCGTATTCCATCTTACCTGTATCCTTTCTTAATAAGAAAAAATAACCTAAAACGATAGTAAAAAGGAAGAAAGGGGTCTGGAACAATATGATCTGAAATACCGACAGGTTGGCAGCGTCAGCAGCGACGATGATTGCATATGAAATAGGATAAATGAAATAGATAATATGTCTAAACCACACATTGATCCCTGCTTTTATATGGCCAGCTAATCCCTCTCCTGCTTTATCGATCAATGGTGCTGAAAATAGGGCCCCTCCTGGTATCGGTAGAAGACCTATAAAGGCAGGAGTAGCGCCTAAAAAAGGACGTTTACCTATGCGGAGATTGTTTATAATGTCCTCGAGCTTCCCGCTCACTTGTAATATTCCACCGATCATCGGGATCATGCCTAGTGCTAAGATCAAGAAGATAGTATTTGGGGTAGTTATAGTTACATGTAACTGGTTCAAAACCGCTACGGGTTCTAATGTGAAAAGGCCTAAGATTATCGATCCCGAAAAAAGTGCTAATGTCAGATGATAATTAGCGCCGATAACGATAACGGCCATCGCCAATAGAAAACCGATCCATTCAATTGCCATCGAAGATAGCTGAGGGTGAAGGGATTTTTAAGGTTTTTGCCTACCTAATATCCTCTATATCTATCTATAAAATCATCTTTGTAATCCTCAAACCGACCATCTTTAATCGCTTCCCTACAATCTTGCATCAGATCCATCATAAATTTAAGATTGTGGATAGTGGCCAGGCGCATCCAGCTTAATTCATCCGCCTTGCAAAGGTGGTGTATGTAAGATCTAGTATAACTTTCACAAGTTGGGCAAGTGCAATCAGGATCAAGCGGATTGTGATCGTTTTTGAATTCGCTTTTATCTATCCTGATATCGCCATCTCTTGTGAAGAGGGTCCTATGCCTTGCGTTTCTAGTGGGATAGGCGCTGTCAAAGATATCTACTCCTCTATCTACACATTCTAGTATATCGACTGGAGAACCGAGACCCATGAAATATCTAGGTTTACTCTCTGGAAATATCTTTGTTGAAACTCTTGTGTTCTCGTACATGACCTCGGTTGGTTCACCTATAGACAATCCGCCTATAGCATTGCCTTCAAAATCAAGATCAACAATCTGTTTACAACTCTTCTCTCTCAATTCAGGTTTTGTTCCCCCCTGAGAGATCCCGAAAATATTTTCTCCTTCTTCTCTGCATCTCTCCGCCCACTCTTTGGTTCTAATTATCGATTTTTCCAGCTCTCCTCTATCGCTCGGGTAAGGAGGACAGTAATCCAAACACATAGCTATATCAGAATCTAATCGCTTTTGAATATCGATACATTTTTCGGGTGTGATCTCATAAGTTTTACCGTCCTGGTCAGAACTGAAGATCACACCTTTGGAAGTCACCTGACTTTCGAAATCACTCCTTATCATCTGAAAGCCCCCGCTGTCTGTGAATATCAGACCGTTCCAGTTCATGAAATCGTGTAATCCTCCAGCCTGCTCTATCACTTCTATGCCGGGTTTGAGAAGGAGATGATACATATTAGCTATCAGAGCTTGGACATCGATCTCTTCAAGATCCTCTGATATCAAGGTTTTTACAGAACCTTTCGTAGCCACAGGCATAAACATCGGAGTCTCTATCTGTTTCTCATCTACGCTCATCAGGGCGTGTCTTGCTTCTCCCTCTGTGTTCAAAATCTTGAAATCGAACATCATTGCCCCTCTATCAACATTGAATCTCCAAAGCTGTAGAATCTATAGTCTTTCTCTACAGCCTCCTCATAAGCCTCTAAAATACGTTCTCTACCAGCAAAGGCACTTACCAACATGATCAAAGTGGATTTTGGGAGGTGGAAATTTGTGAGGAGTAGATCCATCCCTGACTGGAATTCGTAACCAGGATAAATGTAAAGATCGGTCCATCCTTTTTCAGGTCTAACCACACCGTTTCGGGAAGCAGTTTCTACTGCCCTAACAGTTGTCGTTCCAACAAGGATAACTCTTCTATCTTCTTCGTTAGCTCGAGTTATGGCCTCTGCAGTTTCTTTTCCTACCTCGTAATATTCTTCATCCATATCGTGATCTTCTATCTGGTCCTCTTTAACTGGTAAGAAAGTCCCAGGGCCAACATGAAGTGTGATATCATATATCTCTACACCTTTTCCCTCGATTTCTTCTAGTAGTTCTTCTGTGAAATGAAAACCAGCAGTTGGTGCCGCTACCGAGCCTTTTCGCTCTGCATACACTGTTTGATATTCATCCGGCGATTCTAGTTCCTCTTCGATGTAAGGCGGTGTAGGCATATCTCCATGATTTTCCATCAGTTCATAGGCCTTTCCATCACTGCAGTCTATAACAAATCTTCCTCCTCTTTTGCTCTCTATTATCTCATATTCTGTTCCATCTAGTACTATTTCACGCCCCTCTTTGATAT
>CAYXPD010000050.1:0-6747 GCA_964466995.1 uncultured Thermoplasmata archaeon
CAGGAATTTGGTGCTCAAAAAATGGAAAAAAACGAGTGGATAAAGAGGTTAGCCTTTTATGGTGTGGCCGCCTTCGTTGTGGTTCCGTTTCAGGGGAGCGGTGGTGTTGGGGCCTCTATCCTTGGAAGAGTTCTTGGGATGAATAAATATTATGCATGGCTCTCTATAATCACAGGAGCTTTCATCGGCAGTTTCTTGATAGGGATCGTCTCATATTATACTGGAGGAGCAATTATCATGTTCTTCGGGATTAATGTTCTCTTTTTGTTGATTGTAGTCTTCTTGATCATCGCAGTTTTTATAACCCTATACAACTTTTTCAAATCCCAATTCTTTGACAAAACGGGATGAAATGAGGTGTTAAAATGAAATTGAAAAACAGAAAGATACTCGTGACAGGCGCGGCAGGATTCATAGGCAGCCATCTAGTAGATGCTCTAGTCGAAGAGAACGAAGTGATCGGATACGATAATTTATCCTCTGGAAAAAAAGAACTCGTAGAGCATCTTGAAGATGAAGACAATTTTGAACTAGTGGTTGAGGATGTATTAGACAAAAAAAGATTATCAGAAGTAATGAAAAGATGCGACATGGTTTTTCATCTAGCCGCCAATCCCGACGTGAAAGTTGGTGCGGAAGATACTTTTGTACACCTTGAACAGAACATCATCGCTACTTACAACGTATTAGATTCGATGAGAGAGAACGATATAGATGAGATAGTTTTCACCTCTTCTTCTACTGTTTACGGCGAAACAGAAGTTATACCAACACCTGAAGATTTAGGCCCTCTCGAGCCTATTTCTTTATATGGTTCATCTAAACTCAGTTGTGAAGCCTTGATATCTTCATTCTGTCATACTTTCGACATGCGTTCAGTATCATTCAGATTCGCCAATGTCGTAGGTCCTAGAAGCACTCACGGTGTTACTTATGACTTCGTACAAAAGTTGAAGGAGGATCCAACATCTCTCGAAATCCTCGGATCGCCTCCTGGTACGACCAAATCTTATTTTTATATAACCGATTGTATCGAGGGTATGTTGTTCGGTACAAGAAATGCGGAGGATAGGGTTGAATACTTCAATCTTGGTTCTGAAGACTATATAAATGTGAAACAGATAGCTGATATAGTATGCAGAGAGATGGGACTAGATGATGTAGAATATGTGTGGACTGGTGGCTCCGATGGTGATAAAGGTGGATGGAAAGGAGACGTTAAGACTATGCTTTTATCGTTAGAAAAGATCAAAGATCTAGGTTGGTCTCCAAAATACGATAGTGCAGAATCGATTGCGAAGACGGTCGAATCATTAATAGAAAAAACCTAGATTAAAAATTTTTACAAAAGAGATGCTAGAGTATTAACGGGATCTGCTATCCAGATCGCCACCAAGAGACAGCTTACGAAATAAACGTAGTAGAGGATATTGTATTTGTATTCATCGAGTTTATCGATCAGTTTTTCCGTCATATTTATCACTTCAAGTCGTCATACGTTTTTATACTATCTTTTTCAAGATGAACACATTATAAATATTTTACCCAAATTCAATCCTATTGACCTACTCAATCATAAACCAAAAAATTATAAGTAGTTAATTTGCTATCTCCTAAATAATTGAGGAATCTGAATGGATAAAAAAATCCATAAGAAGATAGAAAAGGATGATGAATCCTTGACTATTGATGATATCCAACAACTGATCAAGAAGATACAGGAGGAGAATCCAGACCGTGAAGTGTTTTTTGATGGAGATGAGTATGCCATCTGCAGCAGGAAAAAGGAAGGGTAATCTTTGATTTTAATCAAATTAGGCGGGAGTGTTTTGACGGATAAAGAAAAATCTTATTCATTCAGAACTAGGATAGCTAAGAGACTCTTGACTGAGATAGATAAAAGTTCAATTGATAAATATATAATGATCCATGGAGGAGGAAGTTTCGGCCATCCCGGGGCTAAAAAATATGGATTAAATACCAAGATATCAAAAAACCCTGCAGAGGGGGTATCTAAAGTACAATTGGATATGAGAAGGATGAACAATCATATTTTAGAACTCATGCAGGATAGAGGCATGTGGGGGGTTTCTGTCCCTGGAGGGTTAGTAACTACATTTGAAAACGGGGAATTGGATAAAACAGACCCAACTCTATTTAAAAGATATCTATCATTAGGGCTGATCCCAGTGAGTTTTGGAGACGTAGCTACTGATACAGAAAATGGTGTGACTATCTGCTCCGGAGACGATCTAGTCTTGGGTTTATCGGAACTCGCTGATAAAGCGATATTCGTCAGCGACGTAGACGGTATCTACAAAAATGGTGAAGTCGTGAAAATATTCGACGGAGAGATGCTCCCTCTTGAGGAAGATGATTTCCCTAGAGTGAAAGATGCGGTAGATGTTACAGGTGGTATGAATAAAAAGGTCGAAAAGATGATTAACATCTCTGAGAACTGCGAAACACATATTGTTAATGGAGAAGAACCTGGTAGAGTTCGTAAAGTCTTGAATGGTGAAGAAGTTCTCTCTACAGAGGTGAGGTCATGATCGAATCTAGAAAAGAAGATCACGTAAAAATTAGCTTAGAGAGAGAAGTAGATTTACAAAAAAATTATTGGTCCGACATGGAGTTTTACCATAATTCCGCACCAGAGATAGATTATGATGATATAGATATCGAAGTCGATTTTTTAGGAGAGAGTTTAGCTGCCCCTATTATGATCGCGGCGATGACAGGAGGATATGAAGGTGCTATAAATCTAAATGAAAAATTGGCTTCTACTGCAGAAAAGAAAGGTATAGGTTTCGGTGTCGGGAGTCAAAGGGCTGCTTTAGAGAACGAGGATATGAGAGAAAGCTACAAAACTGTATCGCGATATTCTCCTCCCATAGTCTTCGGGAATATTGGGGCTCCTCAACTTATCTCTCAAGAAGGTTCGGACCCCATAAGATTAGAGGAGGCAGAAGAATTGTTGGAGATGATAGATGGGGATTATCTTGCGGTCCATTTTAACTATCTTCAAGAGGTTGTTCAGCCAGAAGGCGACTTAAAAGCGAGAGGAGTGCTCAAGGCAATGAAAAGCTTATCCTCTAATATACCGACGATAGCTAAAGAAACTGGGGCAGGGGTATCTACGCAGACGGCTCTGAGATTTCAGAACGCAGGGGTCAAGGCAATAGATGTCGGTGGAAAAGGAGGTACTTCCTTTTCAGCTGTGGAGCACTATAGAAATCGAGAGAAACAGATGAAAAAGATCTCAAAAAATTTATGGGATTGGGGTATACCTACACCGGTTTCCATAGTAGAATGTCGTGGATCCGTATCTTTACCCCTGATAGCCACTGGTGGTATCAGGAACGGCATACAGATAGCTAAAGCTATCGCTCTCGGAGCAGATATCGTAGGTATGGCAGGAGGTGTTTTGAAGGCGATAGACGATGATGAAAGGACTGTAGAGGAATATATAGATCGAGTGATTAAAGAACTTAAGACGGTAATGTTCTTATTAGGTTGTAAAGATTTAAATGACCTACTCAATGTCAAAAAAATTTTTACTGGCGATCTTAAGGATTGGATGGATTGATGTACTTAGGTGAGATTGGTTATGAGTTTGAAGAAAGAAATAGAGGATAGAAAGGAAGTGATCGACCATAGGATTGAGGAAATCTTCGTAAAGAAAGAGGAGCATCCTCTATGGGAATATATGGCATATTACCCGGAATTAGGCGGCAAGAAGTTGAGGCCTTTTTTAACCCTCGTAACTACTGGAGCTTTTGAAGAGGATGAAAATAAAGCGATACCATATGGTATAGCGTTAGAATTGGTACATAATTTTACCCTCGTTCATGATGATATAATGGATCAAGATGAACTTCGCAGAGGAAAGGCAACTCTTCACCAGAAGATAGGAGATCCTAATGCGATAAATGCAGGTGATGGACTTTTTGCTCTCTCTTTTAATATTTTATCTCGAACTGAAGTTGAAGGAGAAAAGATTAGAACATTATTGGATGAGTTATCTTCCTCGGTATTGAAGATCGCCGAGGGGCAAGATGAAGACATGAGATTCGAAAAAACGTTTGATATAAGTGAAGATGATTTTATAGAGATGATTGAAAAGAAGACTGCATATCTTTTTAGTGCAGCTACAAGAGGGGGAGCCATAATAGCTGATTGCGATGAGAAAGAGATTGAAAAGATGGGAGAGTTCGCTAGAAATATGGGTATCGCATTCCAGATACAGGACGATTATCTCGACCTAGTTGGGGATGAAGATAAAATTGGTAAGGACGTTGGAAGTGATATAAGGGAAGGAAAAAGAACTTTGATGGTTATCAAGGCTTTATCTGAGTTATCAGAAAGAAAAAAAGACCGATTGATAGGAATCCTTGAAAAGAATAATAATACTCAAGAGGAAATCAGAGATGCAATGGACCTCATGAGGGAGACGGGGGCTATAGACTATTCTAAAAATCTAGCGAAAAACCATGCTGAAGAAGCTAAATCTAAGCTAGATATAATCCCTGATCCAGAGTATAGAAATATTCTAGAAGAAGTCGTCGACTTCGTCATATCTAGGGATAAGTAATACTTGTATCTATATTTGTGTCAAAACAAATTTTATCTTCAATCTTCGTCATCATCGTCGTTATTTTTCTTTCTCTTGAATTCGCTTTTTTCTATCTCTTCTAAGAGATCCTTCAAGACCTCCTCAGTTTCCTGCAGGTCTTCGAAATCTCCTTTTTCTCTTATCTCCTCAGCTCTTTTTTCCAATTTCCCCTCTTTCTTTTCTACCTCATCTTCCCTCTCTTCCAATTCTTCTTCCCATTCCTCCAAGGAAGCTTCTCTTTTTTCTAGTTCATCTTTTCTACTTTTCAATTTATCTTCAAGTTCATCAAGTTGATCTTCTTTCTCGCTCAGTTCGTCCTCTAGAGATTGTAGTTCACTTTCTTTTTCATCTAGCGTTTCTTTTCTATCTTCGATCTCGTTATCTAGTTCTTCTAATTCACTTTCCTTTTTTTGTACCTGTTTTTCTTTAGCTTCTAGTTCTTCTTTAAGTGAATCTAGCTCCGCCTCTTTGTCATCACTTTCACTATCTAATCCTTCCACTAGTTCTTCTTTTTCCTCTAACTTCTCTTCTAGAGACTTGAGCTCTGATTCTTTTTCTTGAAGTTCTTCTTCCTTATCGGAGAATTCCTCATCGATCGATTGAAGTTCATTTTCTTTTTCTTCTAGATCAGTTCTTTTACTTTCGATGTCACTTTCTAGCTCTTCAAGTTGATCTTCTTTATCGCTCAGTTCATCTTCTAGAGTTTGTAATTCACTTTCTTTTTCATTTAGATTTTCTTTTCTGTCTTCAATATTCTCTTCAAGTTCATTCAATTCTTCTTCTTTATCCTGTATTTTCTTCTCTTTTTCGTTCAATTCTTCTTCAATCTCTTGTAATTTTCCTTCTTTATCGTCTAAGTCTTCTTCTTTGTTGGTAATGTCGCTTTTGAGTTCCTCGAGTTGATCTTCTTTATCGCTCAGTTCATCTTCTAGAGTTTGTAATTCACTTTCTTTTTCATCTAGGTTTTCTTTTCTCTCTTCAATATTCTCCTCGAGTTCACTCAATTCTTCTTCTTTATCCTGGATCTTCTTCTTTTTCTCGCCCAATTCGTCCTCCAGGCTCTGTAATTCGTTTTCTTTTTCTTCTAGACTTTCTTCTTTATCTTTTATTTCATCCTCTAACTCCACGAGTTCTTTTTCTCTTCCTTCAAGCTGTTCTTTCCTTTCTTCCAATTCGTTTTCGAGAGACTGGACTTCATCTTCTTTTTCGTCTAGAGTCTCTTTTCTATTTTCGAGTTCATTTTCGAGTTCGCTCAGTTCGCTTTCCTTTTCCTGTAGTCTATCTTCTTTATCGCTCAGTTCACTCTCTAGGGTTTGTAATTCGTTTTCTTTTTCTTCTAGACTTTCTTCTTTATCTTTTATTTCATCCTCTAACTCCACGAGTTCTTTTTCTCTTCCTTCAAGCTGTTCTTTCCTTTCTTCCAATTCGTTTTCGAGAGACTGGACTTCATCTTCTTTTTCGTCTAGAGTCTCTTTTCTATCATCAAGTTCGTTCTCGAGTTCGTTCAATTCACTTTCCTTTTCTTGGAGTTGATTTTCTTTTTCACTCAGTTCGTCCTCTAGAGATTGCAATTCCCTTTCTTTTTCATCTAAACTCTCTTTTCTCTCTTCGATATCATCCTCGAGTTCATTCAACTCATTCTCTTTTTCTTGGAGTTGATCTTCTTTCTGGCTCAGTTCGTCCTCTAGAGATTGTAGTTCGTCATCTTTTTCATCTAGAGTCTCTTTTCTATCTTCAAGTCTGCTCTCAAGTTCACTCAATTCGTTTTCTTTATCCTCTACTTCGGATTGTCTTTGGTTGAGTTCGTTTTCAAGTTCCACTAATCCATTTTCTTTCTCTATAAGATCAGTTTCTAAGTCATCTAATTCTTGTTTTCTTTTTTCCAATTTCCCCTCTAACTCGCTCAGTTCGTCTTCTAAAGTTTTCAACTCGCTTTCTTTTTCATCTAGATTTTCTTCTCTGTTTTCGATATTCTTTTTAAGTTCGGTCAGTTCACTTTCCTTTTCTTGTAGCCGTTCCTCTTTATCACTCAATTCATCTTCAAGGGATTGTAGTTCGTCATCTTTTTCATCCAAATTCTCTTTTCTATCTTCAAGTCTGCTCTCAAGTTCACTCAATTCGTTTTCTTTATC
>CAYXPD010000051.1:0-6742 GCA_964466995.1 uncultured Thermoplasmata archaeon
GATAGAAGCGATCACTAGAGAAGAGGTCAGAGAGCTTATCAATCGAGAAGTGATAAAAAAGAAACCCAAAGAAGGTAACTCTAGAGGTAGGATCAACTATAAGAAAGGGCAGAAAGCTAAAGGCAGAAGGAAAGGTTACGGGAAGAGGAGAGGTACGAAGAATGCTAGGCAATCCTCTAAAGATAGCTGGAAGAATAGGATCCGCTCTATGAGGAGGGAATTGAAGCACATGAGAGATACCGGTTTGATAGATAGCAGCACTTATCGTGAGTTCTATAACAGATCGAAAGGTGGAGCTTTTGAAGACACTGCAGATATGGTGCTCCATCTCCAGATGGAAGGTCATATAGATGAAGATTATGAGATCAAAGGAGTGAAAGAAGATGGCTGAAGGTACTAGATACAGGATGCCTCTCAGGAGAAGAAGAGAGGGGAAGACAGATTATCGACAGAGATTGAAATTGCTGAAATCAGGAAAGGTTAGAGCGGTAGTGAGACCTTCTAACAAACATATCAGGGTGCAGTTCGTTAGATATGATAGAGACGGTGATAAAGTCGAAGCATCTGCTTCTAGCAAGCATCTTGAAGAGATGGGATGGGAAGGACACGGATCTAACATACCCGCTGCTTACCTTGTGGGGTATCTTGCTGGAAAAAGAGCTGCTGAAAAAGGTATCGGAGAGGCAGTCTTGGATTTAGGATTGAATTATCCGGAAAAAGGTGGCAAGTTGTTCTCTGTTCTTAATGGAATAATAGATGCAGGAGTTTCTGTACCTCACGATCCAGAAGTTTTGCCGGACGATGACCGTATAAAAGGCGAACATATCGATGAAGAGATGAGTGATAAATTTGAAGAAGTTAAAGCTAAACTGGAGGAAAGATGATGAATGGATGGGAGCCAAAAACTAGATTAGGCAGGAAAGTGAAACGAGGAGAGATCACCAGTATGGAGGAAGCCCTAGCCAATAGACTTCCCATTAAGGAACCAGAAATAATAGATGCATTATTTCCTGATTTGGATGATGATGTACTTGATGTCAACATGGTCCAGAGAATGACTGACTCTGGTAGAAGGGTCAGGTTCACTGTCACTACAGTTATAGGAAATAACGACGGTTACGTTGGCGTAGGGACAGCAAAAGGAAAGGAAGTAGGTCCTACCATCCGAAAATGCATGGATAACGCTAAGTTGAACATGGTCCGGATCAGAAGAGGCTGTGGTTCTTGGGAATGTGGATGTGGCGATCCTCATACAGTTCCTTTTGAGGTCGATGGTCAAGCGGGTTCGGTGGAAATAGCGCTCAAACCCGCGCCTTCAGGGATAGGTCTTGCTGTCGGAGAGACTGCAAAATCTATCTTGGAAAGAGCTGGAATAGAAGATGTATGGGGCTTTTCTAAAGGTAAAACAAGAACTACGGTTAATTACGCTCTCGCCGTATTCAATGCCATGAAAAAGACGGCCGAGATGAGAGTGAGAAAAGATCAAGCCCAAGAATTAGGTATAGTCGAAGGAATCCATCAAGAAGAGACGTCCCAACAGGAGGGATGATCATGGCTTATGCTGTTATAAGATTGAAAAGTTCACGAAATGAGAACCAAAGGATGAAAGATACTTTTAAAATGCTGCGATTGAATTCTGTGAATCACTGTGCTGTTATACCAGAAAGACGAACCTATGAAGGCATGTTAGATAAGGTTAAAGATAAGATTACTTGGGGTGAGATCGATACTGACACGATGATCGATCTTTTGAAATCTAGCATGGCTGAGAGTGAGTTGGAAAAAAAGATCGAAGAAAAAACCACTTATGATGAGATAGACGAGCTTGCTCAAGCTGTAGTTTCTAATACTACAACTTTAGATGAGATCGACGGTCTAGATAAGGTTTTCAGATTGCATCCTCCAATAGGCGGATATAGAAGCACCAAAAAACCTTATAATAACGGTGGGGCATTGGGTTATCGTGGAAGCGAAATAAACTCACTGATACGAAAGATGTTGGGCCCTGAAAATAGTAAGAAAGAGGCTGATATACATGGGAAAGAAGAAAAAGAAGAAGAATAGAGGTTCACGAAGTCACGGTCGAGGTATCAAACACGGAAGAGGTGCTGGTGAAAGAGGGGGTAGAGGAAAGGCTGGTATAGGAAAACACAAGTGGAAATCTTTAGCTAAAGATGATCCTGATTATTTCGGCCCAAAAGGATTCACTAGACCCCAAAAACTGATAAAGGAAGAAGAAGTGATAAATATATATCAAGTGGAAGAGATGCTAGACCAGTTTCTCGAACTAGGTTTTGCGACTGAAGAAGAATCCGGTTATGAAGTTGACCTTGATGAAGCTGGATTCGATAAACTATTGAGCAGTGGAAAACCCACCAAAGAGATGAAAATCAAAGTATCAAATTCTAGCGAGAAAGCTGAGAAAAAGATAGAAGAAGCTGGAGGAAAGTTGATCGATAATTCTGAAAAGTGATCTGTATGGCAGAGAAGGAGAAAAGCCGTCTTTATAAACTCAAACCTATTATCGACCGCATGCCCGCAGTCAAGCAGCCAGAAGGCCATGTTCATTTCCGAAGGAAGATGGTATGGCTCATCCTTGTTCTGGTCCTTTACTTCGTGATGACTAACGTCATGATCTATGGACTGAGCGAGGAGGCCTCGCTTGACCTGTTCGAACAGTTCAGGGCTATATTTGCTGGAGAGATGGGCTCGATAGTCCATCTGGGTATAATGCCTATAGTTAACGCGTCTATTATCATGCAGCTTTTCCAAGGTGCAGAAATAGTTGACCTGGATATGAAGGATCCCGAAGATAAGGCGGTTTTTCAGAACACCCAGAAGTTCTTGGTAATTATAATGCTGCTCATACAGGCCGTTCCTCAGGTCTATGGTTATCTCGTTCCTTCTGATGTTTTCGTCTCCACCCTCGGAACTTATTTCGCTGGTCGAGGTCTGCTGGTAGCGCGAATCTTGATAATACTTCAACTGTTCATAGGCGGTTATTTCATCTTCTTGATGGACGAGGTTGTATCTAAGTGGGGTGTCGGCAGCGGTATCAGTCTTTTCATCGTTGCTGGTGTAGCACAGGGGCTATTTACTGGACTCTTTAACTGGGAGTCCGCTCCTCAAATGGAGGGGGATGTTCCCGCGGGAACTATCCCTAGAACGATCCATACGATACGTTATAATTCTGCTTCTGAACTAATTGGCGGTGAACTGGAAGGTTTGATCGTAGGTCCCCCTAATCCAGTAATGGGTCTGATATTTACTATATTAATATTATTGATAGTGGCATATATTCAGGGAAGTAGGATAGAACTACCTTTAGCTCATGGGAGGGCGAGAGGTGCAAGAGGCAGATATCCGATAAAACTGATCTATGCTTCTGTGATCCCGATAATCTTAGCTCATGCACTTTTGGCTAACATAAATCTGTTTTCTATGCTGTTCTACACAAATCCGACTTTCCAGAACTTTCCGCTTCTAGGTGGACAGTCGTGGCTTGGAGTTTTCCAGGAAGGTACCACTGAGCCCATCTCTGGTTTTGTCTGGTATTTGAATGCTCCAGAGGGCATACAGGGATGGTTGTTGCCAATTATCTCGGAGAGATATGAGCATATGCTTTCCCCTGAAGGCGTAGAATGGGCCCATTCTAAGCTGGCCGTGATAGCTCGTGTGATAGGACATGTGTCTTTCATGGCTATAACCTGTGTCCTTTTTGCCAAGTTCTGGGTTCAGACCACTAATATGGATGCAGAGTCTGTTGCCGATCAGATACAGGACAGCGGAATGCAGATACCCGGTTTCAGAAGAGATCCGAGAGTATTGAGGAGAGTTTTGAAGAGATACATCCCGACGGTGACGATATTCAGTGGATTGTTTATTGGTATCGTAGGTGCTGCATCTGATTTACTCGGCTCGGTAGGAGGAGCTACGGGCATTAGTCTATTCTTGGCTGTATCTATACTGACAGAATTGTACGAAGAGATAGGTAAGGAGCATATGATGGAGATGCATCCTATGTTGAGAGATTTCTTTGGCAACCAGTAGTGACTGTGTAAGAGGTGTTGTATTATCACTGAAGATGAAGAGTTGATAAGAAAACTAGACGAAAGATTGGCTGAAGGTGAGATATCTGAAGAACTTTACAACGATATAGTCTCTAGATATAAAAATGAAGAAGATGATGTATCAGAAGAAGAGTTGGAAGATATCATAGACGAAAAAGAGAATGAAAAAGATACTGAAGAAGAAAGTAAAGATATTGAAGAGGAAAAAGAAGCCGAAGAAGAGGGAGAACAAACTGAAGAAACCTCTTCAACAAAACCCATATTCAGTTTGAGGAGATTTATCTATATATTTTTAGGCCTGTTTGCACTTTTGATCATGTTCCAACCCGATTTAAGGGATGATTTGGGAGCGATGGTTGGTAGGATTCTTTATCCAGCTATCGGTTTTGAAGGTCAGTATCCTATCTTGACACTGATGCTCGTAGGATCGATAATGATCACTATATCGACCGTTATAAGAGACCAGTTGATGGATTGGGTGGAGATGGCTGAGAGTCAGAAGATTAGTAGCAAGTTCAGAAAAGAACTCATGGAGGCAAAAAGATCCAACAAACAGAGCAAAGTGAAAAAACTTGAAAAGAGGCAGGAAGAGATGAACAAACAGTCGATGAAAAGTTTCAAACCTCAGATGAAGTCGATGGCCGTAACGATGGTCGTTATCCTCATCATCTTTGGTTGGATACATATTTTCATCGGAGATCTGTCGAATACCATATTTTCCACCCCATGGGCTTTCCGGGCCGATCTGAGCGGTGATTTACCTTACTGCTTCATGCCATTTCCAATGTGGATTGGGGTTTATATGCTGGTTTCACTTCCGTTAACTCAGGTATTGATGGTCGTACTGAAAATGTATGATTTCAAAAAACGCCTTAGGGAGGAGGAAGGACCTTAAACACTAAGAGTATTTTTGATGATATGATCATCACGGTGAGTGGTCTTCCAGGGAGTGGAACTACTACTGCCTCTGAACTATTATCTGATGAAACTAGTATGGAATTGCTATCATCTGGAGAAGTTTTCAGGGCCATGGCTAAAGAGAGGGATATGAGTTTAGAAGAATTTAGTGATTTGGCTGAAACAGATCAAGAGATCGATAAAAAGTTAGACGAAAGGATGGTGAAGAGGGCAGAAGAGGGAATGATATTAGAGGGAAGACTGACCGGTCATCTTTTAGATCGGTCTGAAAAAGAGGCCTATAAGGTATGGTTAAAGGCCCCTCTGGATGTCAGAATAAATAGGATCGCGGACCGCGAGCCAATTGAAGACGAGGACAGGCTTAAAGAAAGAGTTATCAAAAGAGAAAAAAGTGAAAAAAAAAGATATCAAGAGTACTATGATATTGATCTAACAGACATGTCGATATACGATGACATCATTGATTCTGTAAAGAACAGTCCGAAAAGGATAGTGAAAAAGATAATGGAGGGTGCTAAAGATGAGGTATGTCAGGGAGAAAGATAATACTGTTTCAGAGTGGGGCGAATATCCAAGCAAGAGATCCTTAAAAGATCTTATCCCTAGATCTTTGGTGATTATAGATAAACCCCAGGGCCCGACCAGTCATCAAGTATCAGCATGGGTAAGAGACATATTCGAAGAAAAAACCGGTCACAGTGGAACTCTTGACCCTAATGCTACAGGCGTGCTTCCCATGGGTATAGGTAGTTCAGTTAAACTTCTCGATCTACTCCATTCCGTTCCTAAAGAATATATCGTCGCGATGAAATTTCATGGGAATATCGATGATAGAAGATTGGATAAAATAATTGGTGAGTTTGAAGGCCAAATATATCAAACACCTCCTTTACGGGCCGGAGTCAAAAGGCAAAGAAGAAAAAGGAAAATATTCGGAATAGAAAAGTTAGATACTAAAGGTAAAGAATATCTTTTAAAAATCCGTTGTGAATCTGGAACTTATATTAGGACCTTATGTAAGGACATAGGTAAAACTCTTGGGACAGGTGCACATATGATGGAATTGCGAAGAGTTGAAGCAGGTAGTTTTAAAGAGGAGGACATGGTCATCCTTCAGGATCTTAAAGATGGTTATGAGTATTTTAGACAAGGGAAAGGAAATCGGTTGAAGAAAATCCTGATGCCTTACGAGAGGGCTCTAGAGATTTTTCCTAAAATAAAAATCAAAGATACAGCTGCTGGAGCTGTGCTCAATGGAGCTGATTTAACTGTTCCAGGAATTCTTGAAATGGAAAATTTTTCAGAAGATGATCACGTCGGCCTTCTATCTCCAAAAGGCGAAGGTATTGCAGTCGGAACTGCACTCCATGATGCGGAAGAGATCGTTGATATGAAAGAAGGATTAGTGTTTAAATCCGAAAGAGTTTTTTCACCCTCTGGAGATTATCCTAAGAGATGGAAATAAATTATATATCAGTAATCGTTAGATAATTCAATTGAAAGCTTCTAAATGCCGAGATAGCCTAGCCTGGTACGGCGCGAGATTGGAGTTCTCTATAAAAAGAGACCAGACATCTCGTGGTGCCTAGCACCTCAGGGGTTCGAATCCCCTTCTCGGCGCTCTTCTAGTATCTTTTTATGGTATAGGGCTACAGCGATGACACTGTTTAAAGCCCGCATACCTCCGTCTTTCTGAGGCAGCAGAGCTTCCTCGTCATGAGAGGAATCTTTAATTCCTCATAATTTAGGCGGAG